>JBASAN010000546.1:0-5326 GCA_049650625.1 Ornithinimicrobium sp. | reverse complement strand
GTCAGGGCACGTCCGCGGTCCGGGACGAGTGGTCCGAGCGTGCCTCCAGCCCCAGCAGCAGTATCAGCGCCACGATCTCGACGACCACAAAGGTCCAACAGGTCGTGGTCAGCGCGTCCCCTCCGATCAGGACGTGGGCCGTCACCCCCGCCGGTATGCCGACCGCCCAGCACGCGGCCAGACCGCCCGCTCGGTCCCGGGCCAGCAGGCCCAGGGTCAGCACCAGGTTGGCCATGGCGATCACCGTGCCTCCCGCGACCAGGGCGGTCTGGCCCGGTGCCAGCCGCACTCCGTCACCAAAGACGACCTCCATCGTCGCTGGACCGATCCACGCACCGAAGCCGGCTCCGAGGGCGATCGTGAGCAGGGTGGTCACGAAGAGGCCCCGCCGCAGACGGCCCAGCACGGTCCACCGACGGTGCTCGACCAGGTAGGTGAGTCGGCCCGTGAGAGCCGACACCAGGCCGAGCGCCAAGGTGTAGGGCGCGCGGAACAGGGCCAACCCGGCGAACAACGCGGTTACTTCCGCCGGCGCTCCCCCGATCGCTGCCAGCAGCACCGGGCCTCCGGTGAGGGCCGCCTGGGCGAAGAGCTGACCCCCGGCCGCGCCGGACACAAACCCCAAGGACCGCGTGGCGACCGCCGACCCGGACCCGCGCAGGAGCACCGCGCCGGGCCACAGGGCCGCTACGACGTACCCCGCGAGCAGGGCCAACCCGTAGTACGCGGGAGTGTCGCTGCCCGAGAGCATGAGAACGGCGGCCACGGCGCACCGCACGCCGTTCTCGGCGACGATGCTCGAAGCCACCGCACCGAAGCGTCTCCGGCCGGAGAGTACCCCGCGCAGCAGGCCGAGCAGCCCGGAGCCCAGCGCCACCCCCAGGACCAACACCGCGAACGCGGCGCCGTCGGGACCGAAGATTCGGTCGCGAGCCACCCAGGCCAGGCCGCCGGCAGCGACCGAGACGACAAGGACCGCTGACACCACCCGAGAGATGCCACCGCGCACCGCCCCTTCGCCCCCGGCGGTGGCCGCAGTCCGGCTGATCCAGTGCTGGACCGGGAAGGTCAGGGCTGCACCCGCAAAGCCCCACCAGGCCCACAGGACCGCGACCGGGGCGGCCGGAGCGGGCCCGAGCGCGCGAATGACGAGCGCGAAGAAGACATAGGCCAAGACCCCGCCCACCAGTGACCCCGCCGCAAGGACGGCGGCGTCGCGCCGTCCGCTCGTCACCGGAGAGGGTGGATCCGCAGGCGGCGTCGTCACCGGGGCGCGCTCAGCAGATCCAGCAGGTAGCTGCCGTAGCCCGACTTGAGCAACGGTTCGGCACGGACCGCCAGCTCAGTGTCGCTGAGGAAGCCCATCCGCCAGGCCACCTCCTCCGGAGCGCCGATCTTCACTCCTTGCCGGTCCTCCAGGGTGCTGACGTAGTTGGCCGCAGCATTCAGGCTGTCGAAGGTGCCGGTATCCAGCCAGGCGGTGCCCCGGGGCAGCAGCTCGACCTGCAGTAGCCCGTCGTCCAGGTAGCTGCGGTTGAGGTCGGTGATCTCCAGCTCGCCCCGCGGAGAAGGGCGCAGAGCCTTGCTGCGCTCAGTGACTTCGGCGTCGTAGAAGTACAGCCCGGGCACGGCATACGGGCTGCGAGGGTGGGTCGGCTTCTCCTGCAACGACACCGCCGCGCGGTCACTGTCGAACTCGACCACGGCGTACGACCTCGGGTCACTGACCCGGTAGGCGAAGATCGCCGCACCGTGTAGGTCGTCGAAACGTTGCAGCTGCCGGCCCAGCCGCGGTCCGTAGAAGATGTTGTCGCCCAGCGCCAGCGCGCACCGCTCCCCCGCGATGTGCTGCTCACCGATGGTGAACGCCTGCGCCAGGCCGTCCGGCCGGGGCTGCTCGGCGAAGGTCAGGTTGATGCCGAACTGCGACCCGTCCCCCAGCAACCGGACGAACTGCTCCTGGTCGGCCGGGGTGGTGATGATCAGGATGTCGCGGATCCCGGCCAACATCAGCGTGGACAAAGGGTAGTAGATCATCGGCTTGTCGTAGACCGGCAGCAGTTGCTTGCTCACCGCCAAGGTGAGGGGATGCAGTCGGGATCCGGTGCCACCGGCCAAGATGATGCCTCGCATGCTTCGCCACCCTAGGTGCGCTGCGCTTGGCTAGCATGACGGGCATGGCCAGAATCCTCGTGACCGGGGGCGCGGGGTTCATCGGGTCGAACTTCGTGCACCACCTGCTTGAGGACCCGGACCACCACGTCACGGTGCTGGACAAGCTCACGTATGCCGCCTCGCGCGCCTCGCTGCAGGGGTTGCCCCCCGATCGGTTCGAGCTGGTGGTGGGCGACGTCTGCGATACGGCGCTGGTCGACTCGCTCGTGGGGCGACTCGACCGCCCCGAAGACGCCGTGGTGCACTTCGCGGCCGAGTCGCACAACGACCAGAGCCTGCGGGACCCGACACCGTTCGTCCAGACCAACCTCGTCGGCACGTTTGTGCTGTTGGAGGCGGTCCGCAAGCACGGGGTGCGACTGCATCACATCTCGACCGACGAGGTCTACGGCGACCTTGCGCTGGAGGACCCCGCTAGGTTCACCGAGACCTCGGCCTACCGGCCCTCCTCGCCGTACTCGGCGACCAAGGCGGGCGCGGACCATCTGGTGCGGGCCTGGGTGCGCTCCTTCGGGGTGCGCGCCACCATCAGCAACTGCTCGAACAACTACGGTCCGTGGCAGCACGTCGAGAAGTTCATCCCGCGGCAGATCACTACGGTGCTCGGTGGTGGGCGGCCCAAGGTCTACGGGTCCGGGGCCAACGTCCGTGACTGGATCCACGTGGCCGACCACTCGCGGGCGGTGTCGACCATCCTGCGCGGCGGTGAGATCGGCCGCACCTACCTAATCGGAGCCGATGGCGAGCGCTCCAACCTGGCCGTGGCGCAGACCGTGCTCAAGCTCTGCGGGCTCGATCCCCAAGACGTCGAGTTCGTCGCCGACCGGGCCGGACACGACCTGCGCTACGCCATCGACGCCTCCCGGCTGCGTGAGGAGCTGGGCTGGGAACCGCTCTACAACGACTTCGAGGCGGGGTTGGCGGCCACCATCGACTGGTACCGCGGCCACCAGCAGTGGTGGCGACCGGACAAGGCCGAGGTCGAGTCGCTGTACGCCGCCCAAGGTCAGTGACGGTGCAGCGATCGCGGCCCTCTAGGATTCACGCTCGTGCCGCTCTCCCCCCGCCCGTCCCCTCACCCGGGCATGGGGGCCATCCCACACGACCACGGTGTGACTTTCCGCGTATGGGCACCGAACGCCCGGCAGGTGGCGGTGACGGGTGACTTCTCCGGCTGGGACCCGGCCTACAAGCAGCAGTTGGGTCGCGACACCGCCCGCTCCGGCACGTGGTCCACGTTCGTTCCCTACGCAGGCCCCGGCAGTGAGTACCGCTTCCTGGTCCGCAGTGGCGGGCCGTACCGATCCCGCATCGACCCGGTGGCCCGACAGGTCACGCACTCCGACGGAAACGCGGTGGTCTTCGACCCTCGGTCGCTGGAGTGGGGACAGCATGAGTTCACGATGCCGGGGTGGGACGATCTGGTGCTCTACGAGCTGCATATCCCCACGTTCGCGGCGGACGGTTGGCGCGCCGGTTCCTTCGATCGGGCCATCGACCGGCTCGACCACCTCGCCTGGCTGGGCGTCAACGCCGTCGAGGTCATGCCGCCGTTCGCCTTCGCGGGGGCGATCAGCTGGGGCTACAACCCGTCCCACCCGTTCGCGATCGAGTCGTCCTACGGCGGTCCCCACGCTTTCGCCCGGTTCGTCCGCGCTGCACACGCCCGCGGCATCGCCGTCATCCTGGATGTCGTCTACAACCATCTCGGGCCCGGCGACCTGCACCTATGGCGCTTCGACGGCGGCCGCAAGTCACGCTACGGAGGCAGCTACTTCTACAACGACCGGCGCGCTCTGACCCCCTGGGGCGCGACCCGACCGAACTATGACCGCAAGCACGTCCGCAACTACCTGCGGGACTCCGCGGTGATGTGGCTCGAAGACTTCCGGGTGGACGGGCTGCGGTTCGACGCCACCCAGTACATCCGGTCGCGGTGGGGCAACGTGCATGATCCGGGGCAGCACATCGCTGCCGGTCAGCGTTTCCTGGCCTCGATGACCGCTGACATCCGCTCCCGGCAACCGTGGAAGATCCTCATCGCCGAGGACATGCAGGGCGACCCGGCGCTGGTCCGCCCCACCAGCCACGGCGGGCTGGGCTTCGCCTCCCAGTGGGACGCCGGCTTCGTGCATCCTGTCCGGGCCGCCCTGGAGACGCCGAGAGACGAAGACCGCGACGTGTATGCCGTAGCGCACGCCGTCATCGGCCACGGCCTCCATACCCCTCACGAGCGCGTGATCTACACCGAGTCCCACGATGAGGTCGCCAACGGCCGTAGCCGGGTGCCGGAGTCGGTGTTTCCAGGGGCTGCTGACTCGTGGCACGCACGCACCCGTGCCGCGCTCGGTCTGGTGTTGACCTTGACCTCCCCCGGCATCCCGATGCTCTTCCAGGGGCAGGACTTCCTGGAGGACCGATGGTTCGACGACCGCACGGCTCTGGACTGGAGCAAGGCTCATCGCCACGCAGGCTTCCTGCACCTGGTCCGCCAGCTGATCGCACTGCGCCGCAACGCCACCGGGTCCACCCGCGGCCTGAGCGGTCGGCATACCGACATCATCCGGGTGGACAACGACCGCAAGCTCGTGGCCTACCGCCGGTGGGCCGGGGGTGGGCCGGGCGACGATACCGTCATAGTGCTGAACCTGCGCTCCAGTCCCGCCTGGGACGTGACGATCGGGCTGCCGCGCTCGGGGCGGTGGCAGCTGCGGTGCAACACGGACGCATCGATCTTCGGGCCCGGACTGGGCGCCGTCCACGCCCACGACCTCGTCACCGAGCCGGGCTGGTGCGATGGCTACCCGCAGCAGGCCCGGGTGACGATCGGTCCGTACGCGGCGCTGGTGTACTCACAGGACTCGTAGCGCCACGCATGTGGGGGCTTGCAGACCCCGCCCCGGACGTTTCCGCCAGCTAGGTGAGGGCGCTCTGAGTCTCCTGCATCCAGCGGCGAACGCGCTTCTCGTTCACGCCCATGTCGCTCGATCCGTAGCGGGCCCGCGAGAAGATGGCCAGCGTGGAGTGCTCGGCATCGACGCCCACGAAGCGGACCGAGACGTAGTCGGGGTAGCCCATCAGGGCGCTGCGCTGGACGTAGGTCACGAAACCGTCCGCGGCCGACCCGGCCAGCACACGGACCCGCGGGTCA
>JBASAN010000545.1:0-3587 GCA_049650625.1 Ornithinimicrobium sp. | reverse complement strand
AGCTAGCCCTGACCCATTGCGGTAACGGTGAGGTCGCCGGGGTCGGCGTTGGCACCACAGACCACGATCGTGACGCGCTCGCCGTCGGACGGCAGGTAGGCGCCACTGGTCAGCGCGGCCAGCGCGGTCACGCCGCCCGGCTCGGCCGCGATCCGCGTCGTGCGCCACAACCACTGTCGGGCCCGACGGATGTCATCGTCACTGACCAGGATGGACTCACCCGAAGCGGCCTGAACGGCGGCGAAACCCAGCGCACCGATCTGGCTGGCACCCAAGGAGTCAGCCGCCACTCCGGAGGGCTCGACCGGCACCGGGCGACCCGCTTCGAGAGCGTCGTGCATCGCCGGACAGCTCTGTGGCTCGACCGCGATGATGCCCTTGCTCGGTCCCCACCAGGAGGCCATCCCGCCGATCAGCCCGCCTCCACCGACAGCCACGCACACCGTGTCGGCCTCGGTCTGCTCGTCGAGCTCTGCGGCCACGGTGCCCTGGCCGGTCACCGTCGGCACCGTGTCGTAGGCGTGGATCGCCAGCGCACCGGGTGCCTGGGCGAGGTCGAGGCTGGCTTCCAGGGCCTCGGCATAGCGCTGGCCGACCTGGTGCACCGTGGCTCCGAGGGCATCAAGCCGCTCGACCTTCACCCTCGGTGCGGTGCGGGGCACGAAGATCTCGGTGGGGATGCCGAACACCCGCCCCACGTGTGCCACGGCGAGTCCATGGTTGCCCCCGGACGCGGCGACCAACGTGCTGGGCAGCTCGGGCTGGGAGAGCACCGAGGTGAAGGCTCCACGTGGTTTGAACGATCCTGTGTGCTGAAAGAGCTCGAGTTTGAGAGTGACGACCACGCCGGAGTCGAGCTCGACGTCCATCACCGGGGTCCGCCGCACGCGCGAGCCGATCATGCCCTTGGCTGCTGCGATGTCATCCCGGGTGGGCGGGGTGGAGGAGTTCGACGGCATAGGCAACATCGTCCCATTCACAACTCGCGGTGCGCTCAGGGCCGACTAGCCTGGCGGCATGTCGAAGCACTTGTTCTCTCAGGTCGACGTCTTCGCGGGCGAGCCGATGCGGGGGAATCCGGTAGCGGTGGTGCACGACGCCGTCACCCAGGACGGGCACGACCTCCCCACGGAAGAGATGCAGGCCTTTGCGCGCTGGACCAACCTTTCGGAGACCACGTTCGTGTTGCCCCCGCAGGACCCCTCGGCCGACTACAGGTTGCGGATCTTCACCCCCGGCGGTGAACTGCCTTTCGCCGGTCATCCGACGTTGGGGAGCTGCCGAGCGTGGTTGGCCGTGGGAGGGGCGCCGGCCGACACGAACGTGATCGTGCAGGAGTGCACCGCGGGTCTGGTCCGCATTCGGCAGGACGCCGGCCGCCTGGCCTTTGCCGCGCCGCCGCTGGTCCGATCCGGCCCACCTCAGGCCGACCTGCGGGATGCGGTCACCCGCTCGCTGGGGCTCAGGGACGATGAGGTGATCAGCATGTCGTGGGTGGCCAACGGGCCGAACTGGTTGGGCGTGCTGCTGCGCGACGCCGCCACTGTCCTGGCCGTCCGACCGGACTTTGTCGCGATGCGGGCCCTCGGTGGGGTCGAGGTCGGCATCATCGGACCTCACGAACCGGACGGGCCGGCGGATTACGAGGTGCGGGCGTTCTGCCCCGATCTGGGTATGCCGGAGGACCCGGTGACCGGCAGCCTGCAGGCCGGTTTGGCGCAGTGGTTGGTCGGCGCGGGAGTGGCTCCGGATCGGTACGTCGCGGCGCAGGGGACGGTGTTGGGCCGCGCCGGGCGCGTCTACGTCGACGCAGAGCGCATCCAGGTGGCCGACGTCGGCGATGCCGAGCACGACGGTGGTGCATCGCACCACGACGTCCTCGGTGACATCTGGATGGGTGGGGACACGATGCTGCGGGTCGCCGGAGCCGTCGACTTCGGCTGACCGTTGCGCTGAGATCCCGCAGCGCGTCGGTTACCGGCGTCGGTAGGGATCCCTCGGGTCGGGTCGCTCAGGGCCGCGCATCATCATTCGAGCGAGTCCGGCGAGGACCAGGAGTCCACCGGCACCGGCCGCCGGGAGGCCTAACTTCACGTCGAAGACGGACGCCAGACCGAAGGCCAGTGCGACCAACACAACGCCGACGAGGATGGTGGCGAGCAGTGACATCCTGCGGGTGGGGGGACTGGGCTGCGACATCTCCACTCCTCACGGTGATGGAGTCAAGCCTAGACGAGCGCCTTCGATCGGTCACTACACTTCGACGATGGCGAGCTGGGCCGAGTCAATCTCTGCGTTCGAGGATGCTGCCCTCTGGTTCGGTCAGGTGGTACCCGCCGCCGACGGTCGTTGGGAAGAGGCTGGTCTGGGGGACTGGACGGTCCGGGATCTCGTCGGCCACACGAGTCGTGCGCTGCTGACTGTGGAGTCCTACCTCGGGAGCGAGGAACGCTGCGTTGAGGTCGAGACCGCTACCGACTACTTCCACCTCGCGCTGGCGTCCATCGGTGACCCCCAAGCGGTGACCGAGCGGGCCCGGGCAGCAGGGGCGGCGCTGGGTAAAGACCCCAGCCAGTCGGTTGCGAAGATCACGGAGAGGGTCCTGGCACGAGTGCGCAGCACCGGTGAAGACGACCCCGTGTCGACGCCGGTCGGCGTGATGCGACTGCGGGACTACCTACCGACGCGCACCTTCGAGCTCACCGTGCATACCAGCGACCTGGTCGTAGCGCTGGGTAGCTCGGACGCGGTGCCAGCCACGGCCGCAGCAGAGAGTCTGCGTCTGGTCACCGATCTCGTCGTGCGCAGCGGACAGAGCCTGCCTGTCGTGCGGGCCGTCACCGGTCGTGAAGGGCTCCCGGCCGGCTTTACGGTGCTCTAGCCAGAAGGTGCAAGTGCTGTAGCTCGACGGGCGAGAGGTCAGCTGCCGTCGCGCAGAGCTGCGATCAATTCGTCCTTGTTCATCGACGAGCGGCCTTCGATGTCGAGCTCGCGCGCGCGGTCGTGGAGCTGCTCGACGGTCCAGTCGTCGTAGCTGCCGGCGTTGCCTCCGCGCTCGCCGACCTTCTCCCGGGAGTCTCGCGCGGCGGCGTTGGCGATCGCGGCAGCCTTGGCTTTGCTGGCGCCGTCGTCACGAACCGCTTCGTAGACCTCCCGGTCCTTGATCGAGGGCCCTGGGTCGTCCTGTTTCTTCGCGTTCATAGTCCATAGACCGTACTTGGGTCGGAGGAGCGAACGACATCGGCCCAGCGGATCGTGTCGGCGCCGTGCCGGAAGAACGCTCAAAGGTCAGGTGGGGCGGCGCGTCATCTGCAGCTGGTGGACGCCGATGTACTCGACCCGGAAGCCTGCCTCGCAGTACCCCAGATAGAACTCCCACATGCGGCGGAACCGCTCGTCGAAACCGTGGGTGGCGATGTCGTCCCAGTTGGCGTCGAAACGGGCTCGCCACCGTTTGAGGGTTTCGGCGTAGTGCGTGCCGAAACTGAGGTCGCTGCTGACCTCGAGCCTCGTGTGCTCGGCCAGCACCTCGTTGATCGCGCGCAGCGAAGGCAACACGCCGCCGGGGAAGATGTACTTCAGGATCC
>JBASAN010000544.1:0-2993 GCA_049650625.1 Ornithinimicrobium sp. | reverse complement strand
CACCACGACTTCCGGCAGGGCCCCTCGAGCGATGCGCGACACGATCGGTGCAACCATCGCCACCGCCAGGATCCAGAAGAGCGAGACGATCTCGATCGTCTCGGCACCGGACTCTGCCGCCGCTACGGAGAACATGGGCTCACCCTGGGGTTCGTCAGGATCACCGCGGCCAGCCCAGGTCTTCTTCGACAAAGGTCTGCGCCACGTCTTTGGGGTCGGCGTCGTGCACGACGACCTGGGCCAGCAACTCGGTCAACAGCGGAGTGTCCAGAGTGGCCGATACCTTGTTCAGGGTGGTGCTCACCCGATCGTTGTTGGCTTCCTTGTTCATCAGGGGCACGACGTTCTGCGCCACGAAGAGACTTTCCGGATCCTCCAGGACGACGAAGTCGTTCTCCTTGATCGACGGGTCGGTCGAGAAGATGTTGGCCACGTCGACCTGCCCGTTGGCCAGCGACCGCACGGCCAGATCGGACCCAGCGGCCAAGGGCCGGTAGGCCGAGAACTCGAGTCCGTAGACCTCCCGTAGCCCGGGGACCCCACTCGGACGATCCTCGAACTGCGGTGCTCCGCCGAGGACGAGGCTGTCGGCCACCGGCTCCAGGTCCGCGATCGTGGTGAGACCGAACTCCCTGGCCGTTTCCTGCGTGACCACCAGGCAATCCTGGTCCTGAGCCTGCGAGGGCTCCAGCACGATCAGGGTGGGCGGCAGCGCTTCCTCCAGCTCAGCGAAGACCCCGTCGGGGTCGCTCGCCTCGACATCGGGGTTGAAGTGGAGCGCGAGGGCTCCGGTGTACTCGGGGACCACGCTGATGGACCCCTCCTCGAGCCCAGCGAGGTACGTCTCACGACTGCCCAGACTCAAACGCTGCCGCACCTCCACTCCCTCAGCCTCCAGGGCGCTGGTATAGATCTCGGCTAGCAGGATGTTCTCCGGGAAGTTCGCTGAGCCCACGGTGACACGAGCGCCGTCGAGGCTCTCAGCTGCGCTGCTGTCGTCGCCGGTGTCCGGTCCAGGACCGGTCGAGCCGCCGCACGCGGCCACCGCGAAGCCCGCCAGCAGAGCTGCAGCACCCACCGTCGTTCGTGTCATCCGGTCCTCCCTTCCGAGACTGAAGGCTAGTTGGTGGTGGCGAACCTTCGGCGATAGGTCGACGGTGCGATCCCGACGACAGCAGCAAAGTGGTGGCGCAGCAGCGTGGCACTACCGAGGCCTACCTTCGACGCCACGACCTCCAGCGGGAGGTCGGTGGCCTCGAGCAGGTGCTGAGCGGCCAGCACACGCTGACGCGTGAGCCACCTCTGCGGAGTCGATCCGGTCTCGGCGACGAAGTGTCGCGCGAAGGTCCGCGACGACATGTGCTGGCGCGCGGCCATGCCGGACACGGTGTGGTCGGCATCCAGCGTGGCCATCAGCCATTGCAAGAGGTCCTGCAGGGAGGAGCCTGCGGAGGCTTCCGGGATGGGACGCTCGATGAACTGGCGTTGCCCCCCGTCCCGATGCGGGGCGACGACCATCCGGCGGGCGATACGAGCGGCGACGTCCGACCCGTGCTCGGCCCGCACCAGGGCAAGACACGCGTCGATACCCGCTGCCGTGCCCGCGCTCGTGATCACCGTGCCGTCGATCGTGTAGAGCGAGTCAGCATCGACCGTCAAGCTGGGGTAGGCGGTCGCAAGAGCCTCGGCATACCGCCAGTGCGTCGAGCAGCGCCGACCGTCCAACAGACCGGCAGCGGCGAAGGTGAACGCTCCGGTGCACACGGACAGGACGTAGGCGCCGCGGGCAACAGCGTCTTGCAGCTGTGCGACGACGGCAGGCGAGGGAGGGGTGTCCATCGGTCCCGACGGCAGCGCCACCAGATCGGCCTGCTCGCAGACCTCGAGGCCGTGGTCCACCGCCAGCGCTGTGCCCGAAAGCATCGAGATGGGTTGCTCCGGCCGCTCGCTGCACACCGAGAAGTCGAACGGCGGAACGCCGTCGTCGGTGCGGTCGACCCCGAACACCTCGCAGACCACGCCGAACTCGAACGGGGCGAGCGGCTCTTGGGCGATGACGACGACCGACCGCAACATCTCCGCAGTATGGCAGGAAATTTGCGATGGACGTCAGTCAAGCCACTGTTGGCTTGATCTTGCTGAGCGCATGATTACTGCCACAGCAGAAGGCACGGGGCCTTCCACCAACCAAGGAGACATCATGAACGACATCATCAGTGCCGTCAGCATCATCGCCCTGTCAGTGCTTGCCGTGGCCGCCGTCGGCTGGTCCGCCATTCCCAAGCTGGAGCGCGGCCGCCCGGGCGAGGTGTCCGCTACCGAGTGGCGCGGAATCGTTCGGACCGGCGCCAGGGTGGTGTCTAGCTGGGGACCGCGACTCGACTTCAGCGCCCCCTCCACCACGGTGGCCCCGGTTCGCTCGGATGACCACTGCTCCCAGAGCTGAGCGGGTGCGAACGACGACTCGAAGGCTCGGCATACCCCGCGGTATGCCGAGCCTTCAGATCTGTGAGCGGTGGAAGTTGCTGAACGAGCGGCTGGCCGTCGGACCGCGTTGTCCCTGGTAGTGCGAGCCCTTCGCCGACGATCCGTAGGGGTGCTCACTGGCCGAGGACAGCTGGAAGAAGCACAGCTGGCCGATCTTCATCCCCGGATGCAGCACGATCGGAAGGGTGGCCACATTGCTTAGCTCCAGCGTCACGTGACCGGTGAACCCAGGGTCCACGAAACCGGCCGTAGCGTGCGTCAGCAAGCCGAGCCGGCCCAGTGAGGACTTGCCCTCCACTCTCGCCGCGACGTCATCGGGCAGGGTGATGGTCTCGTAGGTCGACCCGAGCACGAACTCGCCCGGGTGCAGGACGAACGTCTCCCCGGGATCGATCTCGACCAGTCTCGTGAGGTCGGGCTGGTCCAACGAGGGGTCGATGACCGGATACTTGTGATTGTCGAACAACCGAAAATACCGATCGAGACGGAAGTCCACACTCGACGGC
>JBASAN010000543.1:0-5139 GCA_049650625.1 Ornithinimicrobium sp. | reverse complement strand
GAGACCCTCGTCGGCAACGCACCCGAAGTGCTCAGCCTGACCAACACCGGGTTGGAGCTCGGCATGGAGCCACAGTCCATGCTGTTCGAGGCCCTGATCCCCTCACTGGAAGAAGTGGGTGCCCGGTTCGAGCGCGGCGACTTCTTCGTACCCGAGATGCTGATCGCCGGCCGGGCCATGGCCGGCGCCATGGCGCGCCTGCGCCCCCTGCTCGCCGAGACCGGCGTGGAGACGGTGGGCAAGTTCCTGATGGGGACGGTCAAAGGAGACGTCCACGACATCGGTAAGAACCTGGTGAACATCATGCTCGAAGGGGCTGGGTTCGAGGTCATCGACCTTGGGGTCCAGGTACCTCCGGAGAAGTTCGTCGAGAAGATCCTGGAGCACCAGCCGGACATCGTCGGAATGTCGGCCTTCCTCACCACCACTATGCCGATGTTCAAGGCCAACCTGAACGCACTGCAGAAGGCCGGCATCCGCGACCAGGTCATCGTGATGGTCGGCGGCGCGCCGGTCACCCAGGAGTATGCCGACGCCGTCGGGGCCGACGGCTACGCCGCCGACGCGTCGGCCACGGTCAAACGAGCCAAAGCCCTACTGAAAGCACGTCGAGAGCTGGTCAACGCATGAGCGCAGAACTACGAGAGACCGTCCTCCGCTCGGCCACCAAGGAGGTCATCCTCGGGCATAATCGTCCGTTCGTCCTGATCGGTGAGCGGATCAACCCGACGGGTCGCAAGGTCTTCCAGCAGCAGCTACGCGACGGCGACCTGTCCGCGATCGAGCGCGATGCGCTTGCCCAGGTGGAAGGTGGAGCGGACGTGCTCGACATCAATATGGGGGTCCCGCTCACGGACGAGGCGGAGCTCTTGGACAAGGCCATCCGACTGGTCCAGAAGGTCACCGACCTGCCGGTGTGCATCGACTCCTCGGTGATCGAAGCACTGCAGGCCGGTTTGGAGGCCTACGAAGGGCGCGCGCTGGTGAACTCGATGACTGCCGAGGACGACCGGATGGCGCAGATCCTGCCCCTGGTCAAGAAGCACAACGCGGCCATTATCGCCCTGCCCAACGACGCCGAAGAGATCCCGATGGAGGCCGACCGCCGCCTGGAGCTCGTCGAGCACATCGTGGAGGTTGCGACCAAGGAGTACGGGATCCCCATCGAGGATATTGTGATCGACCCGTTGGCTATGCCGATCGGGGCCGACCAGCAGGTGGTGAACGTGACCATGGACACCATGCGCCGGATCCGCGAGAAGTACGGCCTGAACATGACCTGCGGCGCCTCGAACGTGTCCTTCGGGATGCCTGATCGCCACACGCTCGGCGCGGCGTTCCTGCCGATGGCCATGACGGCGGGGATGACCAGCGCCATCATGGACACCCGCACCCCGCAGATCGTCTCGAGCGTCAAGGCCGCCGACCTGCTGTTGGGCAACGACGAGTGGGGCGCCAGCTGGATCGGGGCGCACCGCAAGCGTCAAGCCGCCTCCGCGTGAGGTCACCGACGCCAGAGCCCCGCCATCGTTGTGGTCCGAGCATCACAGCCGCCACCAGAGTGAGTTGCGCCGTATGAACCGTGAGCCGATCCGTGAGCTGCCCGATATCGAGTTGTCCACCCTGGGCCGCGAAGGGCTCATCGACCCCATCGATGACGGCATCCGAGCGCCCCACGACAGCGCGAGCCGAGTCGAGCTGTCGTTCACCCCCTCGGGCCGTACCGTGCGCGTCCCCAGTGGCGTCAGCATCTTCGACGCGGCGAGCTGGAACGGTATCGCCATCGACTCCACCTGCGGTGGCCACGGCACGTGCAAGAAGTGCAAGGTCAAGGTGCTGGACTCGGCCGCACCCATCCACCGGTTGGACCATCGCTCCTTCAGCCCGGACCAGTTGGCCGAAGGGTGGCGGCTGGCCTGCCTCGCCCAGGCCACCCGCAGCATCGAGGTCGAGGTCCCACCGCTGACCACGCGGCCCAAGGCAGCCACCGTCGGAGTCGGACGTCAGGTCATCCTGCGTCCGGCCCTACAGAAGCGGTACGTGCAGCTGGACGAGCCCAGCCTCCAGGATCAGCGCCCGGATCTCCAGCGCATCTGCGACGCCATTCCGGATCTGCACCTGACCCCTGACCTCGCTGCTCTGCGCCGCATCCCCGGCGTGCTGCGCGAGGCGGACTACAAGGTCACCGCGGTCATCGTCGATGAGGCCCTGATCGACGTGGAGCCCGGCGACACCTCCGGGCGGACGTTCGCCATCGCCTTCGACCTCGGCACGACGACCGTCGTGGCCACGCTGCTGGACACCTCGACCGGCACCCCCGTGGCGGTTGCCTCGATGCTGAACAAGCAACAGCCGTTCGGGGCCGACGTGATCACCAGGATCAGTGCCAGCATGATGGATCCAGAGGCGGGCGGACGCCTGCGACAGCTGGCCCAGGAGACCCTGGCCGAACTGGTGATGGAGGTGCTGGCTGACGGGAACGTGCCCCCGCATGAGGTGTATGAGGTCGCCCTGGCCGGCAACGCCACGATGACGGCTCTGGCCCTAGGCATCGACCCCGAGCCGCTGGGGGTCGCTCCGTTCGTCATGTCGTCCAACAGCGTGCCCCCCTTCCTTGCTTCGGAGCTGGGTCTGAGCGTCCATCCCCGGGCCCGCGCGATCGTTTTCCCAGCGTTGGGAGCCTATGTCGGCGGCGACATCGTCTCAGGCATGCTGGCCACGGGCATGGACCGTGACAAGCGCACCCGGCTCTTCATCGACGTGGGGACCAACTGCGAGATCGTCCTCAGCGACGGAGACCGCATCGTCTCCACCGCGGCCCCCGCCGGGCCGGCTTTCGAGGGTGGGGCCATCCGCTGTGGGATGCGCGCCGCCGAAGGCGCCATCGAGGTCGTCGAGGTCGGTCCGGACCTCGACGACGGAGTGTGCCTGCAGGTCATCGGCGACGTCGCCGCGCAGGGGCTGTGCGGGTCCGGTCTGGTGGACGCCGTCTCCGAACTTGTCCGGATCGGGCTCATCGACGCCAGCGGTCGGTTGGTGAGCGATGAGGTGGCGCAGGCTGCCGCGCCCTACGTAGCGGACCGCCTCGCATTCGTGGGACAGGAGCGGGTCTTCGTGCTCCAGCGACAGGACCCGGGGGCACCGGTGTCGGAGAGCATCTATCTCTCACAGCGCGACATCCGTGAGCTGCAGTTCGCCAAGGGTGCCATCGCCACCGGGTGGGCGCTGTTGCTCGAGCACCTGAGCCTGGAACCGAGTGACGTACAGCAGGTGCTGCTTGCCGGTTCCTTCGGCAGCTACCTTTCCCCAGCCGCCGCCATCCGGATCGGCTTGGTGCCCAAGGTGCCGGTGATGAGAATCATCTCGGCCGGCAACGTCGCCGGCGAGGGGGCCAAGATGAGCCTGCTGAGCATGCGCGAGCGAGCCGGCGCTATGGCGCTGTTGGATGAGGTGGTCTACGTGGAGCTGTCCGACCGCGCGGACTTCAACGACCGGTTCATCGAGCTGCTCGCTTTCCCGGGCTGAGCGCCTCGTGACGTTCTCCGTTCCCCGGACATCGAGTTCCGAAGCCTCGGCGCCGGCACGAGGCGGCCTAGCGGTCATCGCCTGCGGCGCATTGGCCAGGCATTGCTCGGACATCGCAGTGCGCCGGGGCTGGGATCTGCATGTCGCTCCCCTGCCACCGCTGTTGCACAACCATCCGGAGCAGATCGCCGACCGGGTCCGTGCCTGCGCCCAGGAGCTGATGCCTCGCTACTCGCGTGTGGTGATCGGTTATGCCGACTGCGGCACGTACGGCGCACTGGATGCCGTGTGTGCGGAGCTGCGGCTGCCCCGTCTTCCGGGACTGCACTGCTACGACGTCTTCGGCGGCGCGAGCGCCGTGCGTCAGATGTTCGACGAGGAGCCGGGGACCTACGTGCTCACGGACTACCTGGTCCGTTCCTTCACCCGATCGGTCCTGGTGGAGCTGGGACTGGATCGTTATCCCGAGCTGTATCAGGACTACTTCGGTCACTACACCCGCGTGGTCTGGTTGGCCCAGGACCCTGCGGACCCGTCGTTGCAGGCCATGGCCGAGGATGCGGCAGCGGCGCTGCGGCTGCCGCTGAAGGTCGTGCCCACGGCGGACTCAGGCCTGGAGCTGGCGTTGGCCGAGCTTCTTACAACTTCGCGTTGATCCGTTCGAGGTAGTCCTTGCGCCATTTCTCGGTGGCGCCAACCTGGTTGAACGTGTAGAGGTGCAGCCCGGTCACCCGCGCCGAGGGGACAGCCAGGTGCTGGGCCGAGGACTCGAGGAAGCGCTCCCCGGTGAACCCTCCGGGCGCGGCCAACCGAGCCATGATGCCCTTGTGCTTGGACAGGAACCGGGTCGAGTCGCCAACTCCGATTTTGGTCGCCATCGTGAGTAGCTTGGCGCGATCGATGGGGCCGGGGACGCCCAGGATGACAGGAAGGTCCATGCCCCGGGCACGCATCCGTGTGACCCAGGTGCTGAGGAGCGACGGATCGAAGGTCAGGTTGCTGACCACGTGCGAGGCGTGCTTTCGCTTGTCCCACATGGACTGCACAGTGAGGTCGTCGTTGATCGAGGGGTGAGTCTCGGGATAGCCCGTGATCCCAACCTGCAGCGCTGGGTGACCCATGGTGCTGAGATCTTGCAGCAGGTCGAGCGCGCAACCGTAGTCTCCAGCCGGGGGGTCCTGGTCGCCACCGGGCACGAAGACGGTGTTGATACCCGCTTCGTGCAGACGGACTTTGATGTCACTCAGCTCGGAGCGACCCGAGATCATCCGCGCCGCCAGGTGCGGCACCGCGTCGTAGCCGTGACCGGCCAGCTTCTCCGCCATGGCTACCGTGGACTCGATGCCCTGACTGGGTGAGGCCGTCACGGTGACCGTACGACCCAGCGGTAGCCCTTCGAGGACCTTGTCCTCGATCGTGGGGGTCGGAAGCACCTCGAACCGCGCCGTCTCGAGGAGGCGGGACAGGAATAGCAAACGATCTTTGTTGCGCATGATGAGACTCGCTTCGCGATACGCACTGGGTCGAAGCAAAACTTACCACCGCTGGGGCTACACCAGGGTGGGTTTGACCGAAGAAATTCGGGCCAGCATTCCGTTCACGAACTTCGGGGAC
>JBASAN010000542.1:0-4361 GCA_049650625.1 Ornithinimicrobium sp. | reverse complement strand
CCCCGGAGTAGAACAGCTCGTCGGCGGCGGCCAACAACCGCTCGCGCACAGGTTGTCCCGCCCGCTGGTGTTGCGTCGTCATGGGCATGTGCATACTGTACTCGGCAGTAGATGCAACGTTCGTTCTACTAGTTCCAACCGCTGAAGCTCGAAGAGTGAAGACAACCTCGTGGATGCCCGTGACGCCCTGAACCGCGCCTCGTTCAAGGGCCAAAGCCGCAGTTCGCGACCCCCAACCACACGCAAGGACATCACTATGGAATGGCCACTGAGCAACTCGCTCGAACTCGCGGAGGGCGTTGTGCGCTGGGAATCCTGGGGCGACGGGCAGCCGGTAGTGCTCGTCCACGGGACTCCGTACTCATCGTTCCTGTGGCGTGACATCGCCCAAGCGCTCAGCCGGCATGGTCGCCAGGTCTACGTGTTCGATCACCTCGGGTACGGACAGTCCGACAAGCGCGAGGGTCAAGACCTCACGCTCGCCGCGCAAGGTCGCAATTTCGCCGAGATCCTAAGCGGCTTGGGTCTTGATCGGCCCAGTGTCGTGGCCTGCGACATCGGCGGGGCGATCGCGCTGCGCGCATTGTTACTCGAGGGAGTTCAGTATTCCGATCTCACCCTCTTTGATGCCGTCACCGGCGGCGAATGGGAACGGGGTCTGTTCGCGCAGATCCGCGAACACCACGGCGTATTCGAGAACCTTCCCGCCTACGCCCACGAAGCACTAGTGAGGGCGCACTTGGGCAACGGAACCAGCCGCGGGTACCGGCCTGGAGTACTCGAGACCTATCTCGAGCCGTGGCTAGGTGCTGAGGGGCAAGCCGCGTTCTATCGGCAGTACCGACAGCTCAGCCAGACCGACACTGCCGAATACGAACATCTTCTACCCACTGTCGATATCCCCGTCACCTTGCTATGGGGACGCGATGACCAGATCCTTCCGGTGCCCTACGGACAATGGCTCGAGCAACACATCCCCAACCAGGGCCTCACCTGGGTCGACGCAGCCGGACACCTTCTGACCGAAGATGCGCCGGCCCAACTCCTCGAGCGACTCACGCGGCAGGGCTGAACACCCACCGTCCGACATGGACTCACTGGCTGCGCATCTTCGCCCGCAATGTCGCCTCGTTGGACGATCCCGTTGCGGCACGCCCCCCGCGGCGACCGTCGCACGGCAATTTGATCGGGGTCGTTATTCAGCAAGCTCGGCCAGACGCTTGGAGGCTCGCGTGGCGACCGACTTCCGGGTGTCCTCGCGTAGTCGCTGGAGCTCGGGCGTGAGCCAAGTGGCTAGTTGCGGCTGGCGGTGCGCCCACTGAGTCAGGATGTCCATGGTCACGTTGAGGACGATCCAGTCCGTCGATCCAGCGAGGTTCCGCTGAAGCAACTCAGTGGCCTGCTGCGCCTGGTCATCTGAGAGATCGCTGTGTAGGTGGTGGAGCATCTGAGCCACGTGCCACCGAACCAAGGGCTGCTCCATCTGTCCGAGGTCGCCGAGCAGGCGGTCGACGTGCGCCACGAACCAGTCCGGCTGCTCGCGGCAGACTTTTTCAAGCGCGTCCCCACCTCGCATGCGCACTACCTCGTCAGGATCCGCCATGGTCGCGAAGAGCTCCTTCAGCCGAGCACGGTCGGCCAGCACGGCGCCAACCACTTCCTCGGTACGTCCAAGGGAGTTGGGATGACCGCCCTTGAGCATCTCGACGAACCGTTCCCGCATCCAAGCATCGTATGTCGGCATCGGGGACCGTTGGATGCCGTGCACCGGAGGTCACAGACGACCTGCCCGCACATTGCTGCCGCTTGTCCGCTAACCGCTTCCCCATCGCCGATAGGGGATCGCTCAACGGAGCGAGAGAGCCGACTTCGGCTACGGTGCTGCCCGTGGCACGGGTGCTGATCACGGGGATGTCTGGAGCAGGCAAGACCACCTTGCTCGATGAATTGCGGCGCAGGGGGCACCTAACGGTCGACACCGACTATGACAGCTGGGAGGTACCAGACGGCACCTGGGACGAGCATCGGATGGATCGTCTCTTGGCCGGCAACTCCGCTCTTGTGGTCTCCGGGACCGTGCAAAACCAGGTCGAGTTCTACGACCGATTTGAACATGTCGTTCTCCTGACCGCGCCCCTCGAGGTACTGCTCGACAGGGTCATGCGCCGAGAGAACAATCCCTACGGCAAGACCGCCGAGCATCTGCTGGAGATCCAGCGATACGTCGGCGAGGTTGAGCCCCTCCTGCGCCACGGCGCAACGATCGAGTTGGATGGTCGGTGCCCTATCAGCGACCTGGCCGACACTGTCCAAGCCCTAATGCGCCCACCCGTGTGAACGATCGCGCTGCGTCCTGCACAGCGATCCTTTTTCGGTCAGCCGTGTCGGGGTTGTGACACTGTTGGCGATGCCGAGGCTGAGATGGGTGCCGTTAGTGGCTGTCGCGGCCGTGGTCACCGCATGCTCGGGAACTGCCGACCCCCAGTTGGCCATCATGGACGAGGCTCCGGCGCAGTTGCCCGAGTGGTTCAGCAACCCGCCGATCGAAGAAGACCTCGCGCGCGTAGGCGATGTTGACCAAATGCACGTTTTCGCCGCTCGCGACGGCCAGGACAATTGGTGCATCGTCCTGGCGATCGAGCCCACAGCACGGGGCTCGGACTGGATGGCCGCTTCAAGCTGTGCATCATCAGAACGATTCGCCGAAGAAGGCGTCTCGGTCACAATCTCCTCGACCAGCGACAGCAGCGCCCTCCTCGTGCCGGATGATTTCAGCGGTCAGATGGCAAACGGCTGGGAGCGGATCAACGACAATCTCGCGGTCCGCCGGTAGGCGCCTCACCACCGATGCAGCCGCCGTCCTAGATCGCATTGGTTCGGCAACAAGGGTCCCCGGATGCCGATCCCCGATCGGTGTGGGTAGCGACCTAAGTCGTGGAAGTGTCGGCCCTCGCGCCAGTACCGCATGACTTTTTGACATAGGTGACGATTTGCGAGGTTCGTTTCGGTGGGCACGTTCACGGTTTGCCCTTGGGTACCAGGAGAACTGTGTGTGCCCGTCCCGAGTGCGCCGTAGGGCAGGCGGCTGTGCCTATCGTTGACGAACGCAAGTAGTAGTGGTGGCCCGCCAGGTGCACAATTCAGAGACACAGCAACGACGACGTCGCTGGGAGAGGCAGACATGGCTCAGATGTGGGACTCAGGTCACGACGAAGAAGCACCGCACCGGGGCAACGCCCATCCAGGTTTGAAAAAGTCTTACCACATGAACCTCGCCGATCAGATGGACAAGCAGGCGGGTGGGTCGGCTTTTCCGTGGTTCATGCAGACAGGCAGGGGTGCCCTGATCAGCGCCATTGCGGTGCTTTTGGCGTTCACGGTGCTCGTTTGGCTGGTCGGCTAGCGAGCAACGAAGCTGAGTCAGCGCATCGTGTCCGTCAGGATCGTGCATCAACCGCGGGCATGCTCCGCTCGCCGATCGGTGACTGGGACGGGATCCCCGATCGGGGTCCCGCAAGGGCCCCAGCGGACCGCTCGGGTGGTTTGTCGAAGTTAGTGTGGTTGCGGATGTCGAGATCGGCCCGGTGTTTTCGTCCCTTGGGTAGATGCGGCACTGATGGCCGCACACACGAAGGAGATTCACGATGGCGAAGTACCTGCTTCTTAAGCATTACCGGGGCGGCCCAGAGGGGGTGAACGATGTGCCGATGGACCAGTGGACACCTGGGGAGATCGAGAACCACGTCCAGTATATGAACGACTTCGCGGCCCGGCTCGAGGAGACCGGTGAGTTTGTGGACTCCCAGGCACTCTCGCCGGAGGGAACTTTCGTTCGCCACGACGGGCAGTGTCGCCCGCCGATCACCGATGGGCCCTTCGCGGAGACCAAGGATCTCATTGCCGGTTGGATGGCGATTGATGTCGAGACGTATGAGCGCGCTATCGAGCTCGCTGGTGAGCTCTCGGCTGCCCCCGGGGCCGGCGGGAAGCCGATCCACGAGTGGCTTGAAGTGCGGCCGTTCCTGGGTGCATCTGCGGGCGTCACTGAGTGAGCAGACCGGCAGGGGCAGATCCGGTGGGAGACGAACTTCTGCTCCGGACGTTGGCTCCTGCGGTCATTGGCGTCCTTGTGCGTCGTGGAGCTGACTTCGCGGCGGCCGAGGATGCCTTGCAAGAAGCACTCTTACAGGCGGCGTTGACCTGGCCGCAACAGCAACCCAAGGATCCGAAGGGCTGGTTGGTCACGGTTGCATGGCGCAAGTTCCTCGACGCTCACCGTTCCGAGAGTTCTCGGCGCGACCGGGAGCAGCGGGTTGGAGTGGAACCCACTCCAGGGCCGACCGAGACCGCGGATGACGCCC
>JBASAN010000541.1:0-4895 GCA_049650625.1 Ornithinimicrobium sp. | reverse complement strand
ACCCAGGCTCGCGCCGATGCCGAGCACCAAAAGCGCCACGGCCAGGGGGCCGAGCTCGTTGGGGGCATTTCCGAAGGCGAGGATCACGAAGACGAGCACGAAGGTGCCGATCACCTCGGTGACGAAGTTCCATCCGTAGTTGCGGATCTCCGGACCCGTGGAGAAGACGCCCAGCTTCACGGCCGGGTCGGCGTCCTGGTCGAAGTGCGTCTTGTAGGCCGCCCAGGCCAGCACGGCGCCGATGAAGGCACCCAGGAACTCCGCGCCGAAGTAGACCATGGTGTTGACGAAGTTGACGTCCAGGGCCGCTTCACCGCCGTAGTTGTCGGCTCCGTTGGCCAACAGACCCAGGGTGACGGCCGGGTTCAGGTGCGCGCCCGACTTGGCTGCGACGAACACACCCGCGAAGACACCCAGGCCCCACCCGAAGTTGATCAGCAGCCAGCCTCCGTTGAATCCCTTCGTCTTGGGCAAGATGGCGTTGGCCACGACGCCACAACCGAGCAACAGCAGCATCGCTGTGCCCATCACCTCGAGTAAGAACACTTCTCCCATGTACCTATCTCCGTTCTTGTGTTCTTTGAAGCGGGGCCGGATGCCACCGCTTCGTAAGGGTGTTGCTCAGGATCAGCCGACAGGCTGCAAGGTGGTCGGGTCCCCGACCACTCCGCGGACCTCGGCGGCTGCCGCATCGTCGGGCTGCTCGGCGGCTCGCTCCTCCGCCTGCGCCTGCTCGCGGTAGGAGGTGATCTCGGCCTCTTCCTTCGCGCTGTCCCAGCCCAGGACGTCAGCGGCGATGGCCGCGATCTCCGGCAACGCGCCGATGCCCTTGTGCTTGGTCTCGTAGATGAGGCGGGTGCGTCGCATCATCAAATCCTCCATGTGCAGCACACCTTCGTGGCTGCACGCGTAGGCGATCTCCGCCCGCAGGTAGGCCGGTGCCTCGGTGAGTGGCTCGGCCAGCGACGGGTCGGCCTCGATGAGCTCCAGGATCTCGTACATCATCGAGCCGTAGCGGTGCAGCAGGTGGTCGACCATCATGTCGCTCCACCCGTACTGCTTCTGCAGCGCAGGCATCGACCGACGCGTCGCGGCTTCACCGACGGCCCCCATCAGCGGGATCTCGTCGGTGATGCAGACGAGGTCCTTGGCCCGGTCACCGAGGGCGAAGTCCACGGCGTCCTTGGCCCTCACCCGGTAGGTCGTGAGCTTTCCGCCTCCGATCACCGTCAGACCCGGCATCGGGCTGGCGACCGTGTGCTCACGGCTGACCTTGGAGGATCCGGTCCCTTTCTTGGTCCCGGGCTGCAGCAGGGGGCGCAGTCCGGCATACCAGCCGATGATGTCGTCGCGGGTCAAGGTGATGGTCAACACGTCGTTGGCGTGCTCCAGCACGTAGTCGATATCGGCGGAGGTGGCCACGGGGTGGAGCCGGTCCTCCTCCCACGGGGTGTCGGTCGTCCCGACGATCCAGTAGAGCGACCACGGGACGAAGAAGAGCACCGACTTCTCGGTCTGGATCAAGACTCCGGACGTGCCCTTGAGACGGTCCCGGGGAATGACGATGTGGATACCCTTCGAGGCGAGGACGTTCAGCCCGCCTTCGGTGTCGGCCAGCTCACCCACGTCGTCGGTCCACACTCCGGTGCAGTTGATGACGTACTTGGCCCGGCAGGTGATCTGGTCACCGGTCTCGAGGTCGAGGAGCACCGCGCCATTGGCCCTGCCGGAGTCGTCCTTGGTGATCTCCACGACCTGGGTGCGGCTTGCCGCTTCGGCACCGTAGGACACCGCAGTGCGCACCAGGGTCAGCACCAAGCGGGCGTCGTCCACCGTCGCGTCGTAGTACTCCACCGCCCCGATGGCCTGATCCGGCTTGAAGTCGGGAAACTTCGTGTGCAGGCCCTTACGGGAGCGGTGCCGATGGATCGGCAGGGCTCGCTTGCCGGGCATCACGTTGGCGAGGGCGTCGTACAGGGTCACCCCGGCCCCGTAGTAGGCACGCTGCCAGACGCGGTGCTCCAAGGGAATGAGGAAGGGCATCGCTTTGACGAGGTGCGGGGCCAGCTTGGTCAGCAGCAGACCGCGCTCGGTGAGAGCTTCGTGAACCAGCTTGAAGTCCAGCATCTGCAGGTAGCGAAGACCACCGTGCACCAGCTTCGTGGACCACTGTGAGGTGCCGGAGGCCCAGTCCTGGCTTTCGACCACCGCGGTGCTCAGGCCTCGTGTGGCGGCGTCGAGTGCCACCCCGGCGCCGGTGACCCCGCCCCCGATCACGAGGACGTCGATCTCGGGACCGTCCTTGCCGCTGGCGGCGAGATGGTCCAGAGTCTTTTGGCGTGTTTCTGCGGTAAGCGGCGTTGCCTTCACGGAAGTCCTCCTAGAGACGATCCTGCTGGTTCGGGGCGATCGACGCAAGGGTCACCATGCGTCCTGCGACCCAACCTATCGTGCGTAGTGGAGGGCTTGGAGTGGGACCGAGGATCGACAGGCATCGGGGCATGGGGCAGGCTGGCGGCATGTTGCGCAGCGCGGGAGCGGCCAAGCCCCTTGGCGTCGCGGACCGGGACTGGGCCCTGTCCGTCTGTGCCCAAGATCCGGTGATGCACGTCTTCGTGGCTGCACGCATCCTCGAGGGGGGGCTCGGCGACGGCCGAGCAACGATGTACGCCTACGACCGTGCTGGTACATCCGCGCTGTGCTGGTCCTCGGCCAACGTCGTGCCCGTCGGAGGGGACCATCGCGCGATCGCCTCGTTGGTGGAACGCGTCAGGGGCCGCCGCAAGCTCGCCTCCTCGGTCTTCGGCCCGGCCGAGCAGGTGCAGCAGATGTGGTCGCTGCTCTCGGGACAGTGGGGGCCACCCCGCGAGGTTCGAGAGGACCAACCGGTGATGACCACCACGACGCTGCCCTCGCACGTCGGCGTGCCGCAGGATCCGCTCGTGCGCGTGGCGCGGTTGGAGGAGCTCGACGCGGTGACACCGGCCGCCGAGGCGATGTTCACCGAGGAGATCGGCTATCCGCCGTACCGAGGCTCGGGATCGGCATACCGCAACGCGGTGGCCGGCCTGCTTCGCGCTCGGCGCACGCTCATCCGCACCGAAGGGCGCACCGTCGTGTTCAAGGCCGACCTCGGGTCTGTCGCCCTCGGTGTGGCCCAGATCCAGGGGGTATGGGTGCACCCCGACTATCGGGGTCGCGGAATGGCCGCCCCGGCAATGGCCTCGGTCCTCGAGCACACCCTGCGGTACGTCGCTCCCACCGCGACGCTGTACGTCAACGACTACAACAGCGCGGCGCTGGCCACCTACCGCCGTGTCGGGATGACCCAGACGGGATCGTTCAGCACTGTTCTTCTCTAGGCCGATAGCGTGAGCTCATGTTCGACGTCTCGGCGGTCCGCGCCCACTTCCCGGCCCTGCGCTCCGGCACCGCCTTCTTCGATGGTCCGGGCGGCACCCAGACCCCGACCGGGGTAGCGACTGCCATGTCCGAGGCGATGCTGGCGGGGATGTCCAACCGGGATCGGCTCACCGCGACCGGACGCCGGGCCGACGACATCGTCACATCGGCCCGTGAGGCCATGGCCGACCTCCTGGGCGCAGCCGCCGAGGGGATCATCTTCGGACGAAGCATGACGTCGTTGACCTACGACCTGGCCCGCACTCTGGCGGCTGACTGGGGTCCGCAGGACGAGATCGTGGTGACCTCGCTGGACCATGACGCCAACGTGCGTCCGTGGGTGCAGGCGGCACAGGCGGTAGGTGCTCAGGTGCGCTGGGCTCATTTCGACCCGGAGACCGCAGAGCTGCCGGTCGACGCGGTGAGCGCGGTGCTGAGCCCCCGCACCCGCCTGGTCGCACTGACCGGGGCTTCGAACGTGCTGGGGACCAAGCCCGACGTCGCCGCGGTGGCGAGGCGGGCCCACCAGCAGGGGGCGCTCGTCTTCCTCGACGCGGTGCACCTGGCTCCCCACGCCAGTATCGACATGGTCGCGCTGGAGGTGGACTTCGTGGCATGTTCGCCCTACAAGTTCTTCGGGCCGCACCTCGGCGTCCTGGCCGGAGTTCCGGAGGCGTTGGCGTCGCTCCAGCCGGCCAAGCTGCTGCCCTCTCCTACCCGGATCCCGGAGCGGTTCGAAGTGGGCACCCTGCCTTACGAAGCCCTCGCCGGGGCGAGCGCTGCTGTGGACTTCATCGCCGAGCTGAGCGGCGCCTCGACCGGCACGCGTCGCGAACGCCTGGTCGAGTCCTATGCCGCGGTGGGAGCTCACGAGTGTCAGCTGCAGACACGGCTGGAGGAGGGCTTGGACCAACTGCCGTCGGTCGTGCGCTACTCCCGCGCCCGCCACCGCACGCCCACGGTCTATCTGCGAGTGGCCGGGGTTGACGGCGCCGAGGTCAGCACAGCGTGTGCGCGGGCGGGCGTCAACGCTCCCTATAGCAACTTCTACGCTATCGAGGCCTCACGAAGGCTCGGGCTCGAGGACGAAGGCGCGATACGAGCGGGGATCGCGGCGTACACCACCGCGGAGGACGTCGACCGACTCGTGGCCGCCGTACGCAGCGTCGCCGAGCCTGCGGGATAAATCGCGGGGATCGGGTCCAACGCCGGGTTATCGTGGCGCTGGCGTCCGCGTTCTCGAGCGGACAACACCCCACGATGTCCCCACGATCTAGGAGCGCCGACGTGGCCCTGCGCCTGTCCACCCTCTTCCTCCGCACGCTGCGCGAGGACCCTGCCGACGCCGAGCTCCCCGGACACAAGCTGCTGGTGCGAGCGGGGTATGTCCGTCGTGCGGCTCCCGGGGTCTACAGCTGGCTGCCGCTGGGGCTGCGGGTGCTGCGCAACGTCGAGAGGGTCGTGCGCGAGGAGATGGACGCTATCGGCGGTCA
>JBASAN010000540.1:0-2731 GCA_049650625.1 Ornithinimicrobium sp. | reverse complement strand
GCCCAACACCTGGTCGCGTAGGTGGGCGTGGAACGGGTCCCCGATACCCCGGGCCACCGTGAGCAGGTCGTTGACCGCGGCCGGCGCGAGCCAGGGGCAACGCAACACCAACCAGTCATGGGCGCTCAACCCGACCTCACCCGGCAAGCCCCGGTCCAACGCTTCGACCACCAGGTGCAGGGTGAGGGTTTCGGTCCGGGCGCGGAGCGTGTCGACACCCTCCAACCCCGCAGCCACCTCACCACTGCTGAGGCGGGGCGTTACCGGGGCCACCGTCGAAGCCAACACCACCGCCCGGGTCCCGTCACCGATGTGCGCGGCCAACACCTCCCCCAGTGCCCGGTACCCAGACCCCCACCCACCGTCCAGCACGTCACCCGCCTCCACACGGGTCCCGCCCACCGGCTCCGAATCGAACATACGTCCAGTATGGATCAGGCCACTGACATACCCCCGAGGCGCTTCGGATTCGGCAATGCGGGATTACTTCAAGGGTTAATCCTCAAGCGCCGATGGGAGAGGGTTAGCCGTTGCCAGCTGCAGCGGCGTCCAACCACCAGATGGTGTCCTGTTGACCGCGAACCCACGACGCTGGCACGTTGGTCGTGTCAGGGGCCGCCGCCCGGGCCGATGCCACGGCCTCAGCCTTGTCGGCGCCAGCGACGATGAAGAACACCGAGCGAGACTTCCGCAGTGCCGGCACAGTCAGAGACACCCGCAGTGGCGGAGGCTTGGGGGATTCCGTCACGGCCACGGTAGTCGTCGCGGGGTCGTCGATGGTGACCTCGTCTCTCTCCGGGAAGAGCGAGGCGATGTGGGTGTCCGGTCCCAGTCCGAGCAGCATGACGTCGAAGGTCGGGGACGGCACGTCATCCGCCGAGGTCACCGGCTCCGCCAACGCGGCCAACTGCGCGGCATAGTCCGTGGCCGCCGCCGGCAAACCAGCCAGGTCGTTGGTGACGTCCTCAGCATCGGAACGTGCCGCCAACAAGCGGTGCACCGAAGACTCGGGCACGCCCCAGGAACCCAAACCGGCATCATCGGCCTGTTGGTCGGTGCGGTCCTCATGGCCGCGAGGGACGAACCGCTCGTCGCCCCACCACACGTGCACGTCCGACCACCAGTCGGCGCCTGCGGTTGAGCTCGCCAGCGCTTTGACGACCTCACTGCCCATCGACCCGCCGGTCAGGCAGAGGTGCGCGATGCCCCGCTCCGCGACGGCATCGCTGAGGGTTTCGGCGACACGTTCGGCCACGGCGGCGGCCAAGGAGGACTTGTCGTCGCGAGTCTCGGTGCGGGTCGATTGCACGTCCGACAGCCTTTCTTCGACGGCTTCTTGCAGCCGTTCCGGTGGGGGTGAGTCCATCTTGGGGGAGGTCCGGCCAAGGGCCCGCGAGCTGAGGGTTCCCGACTGCCGCTTCGGCACCTCGGGGCGCTCCAGAGCCTCACCGGCCCTGATGGCCTCGCTCTGGGTCAGCGACCGCTTGGACACCTTCGGTAGTCCCTGGCACAAGGCCGCGGCGTACACCTGGTCGGCGTCGAGCCGGCGTAGCTCCGCCGCCAACGACTCCGGCAGACCCGGCTCGAGCAGGGCAACCTCACGCGTCGGCTGGCTGGGCTGGGACAGGCTCGCCACTTGACCTGCCACCCGGACCAGGTCGATGGGCCCGCTCTCGCGCTGCATACGGACGCTCACCAAACCGGTCCCGGCTTGGCTGCGAGCCCGAAGCACCGGTACGTCGAGTGATCCGGCCAACCAGCCGGCCAAAAGGTCGGCACCAGCACACGCGGGCTCGGCGACCACGGTGGCCGACGTGACCGCCTCGTAGGGCGGATAGTCGAGGGTCGCAGCGAGGAGAGCACGCCATCGGGTGATGCGCGTCCACGTCAAATCGGTGTCACCACTGCTGTAGTGCTGGGCGCGTCGTTTCAGCTGCCGCGCGGGCTTGGCACAGGGAGCGGCGTCGGTGATCCGCCGGTGGGCCAACTTGCCCAGTGGAGACTCGGCCACGTTCGTCGGCGGCTCGCCGGGCCACCACGCGACGATGGGGGAGTCCGGCAGCAGCAGTGGCGTGACGACTGCGTCGCCATGATCGGCCAAGGCGCCATAGAGCCGCAACACCACGATCTCGCTGGCCCCGGCGTCTCCACCGAGGCGGATCTGGGCGTCCAGACGCTGCTTGCCGCGCCCGTTGCCGCGGACCACCACGATGATCCGCGCAGGATGCTGTCGGGTGGCGTCGTTGGCGGCGGCGACCGCTTCGTCAGCGCCGGTTTCGTCAACGACCACCAGCAGGGTCAGCACGCGCCCCATCGCCATGGCGCCGACCTCGTTGCGCAGGCTGACCATGCGCTTACTGATGGTGCCCGTGGTGGTGCTGGGCAGGTCGACGATCACGGGAGTCTCCATTCGCGGCCGTCGGCTCGCATCATCTCGTCGGATTCAGGGGGACCCCAGGTTCCTGCAGGGTAGTCGTGGGGGGCCTGGGCGCTCCGCCGCCAGTGGTCGACGATCGGGTCCAGGATCCTCCAGGACAGGTCCACCTCTTCGTGCCGGGGAAACAGCGGCGGATCGCCTAACAGCACGTCCAGGATGAGCCGCTCGTACGCCTCGGGGCTGGACTCGGTGAAGGATGCGCCGTAGCCGAAGTCCATCGTCACGTCCCGCACCTCCATCTGAGAGCCCGGGACCTTGGAGCCGAACCGGACCGTGACCCCTTCGTCAGGCTGG
>JBASAN010000539.1:0-5259 GCA_049650625.1 Ornithinimicrobium sp. | reverse complement strand
CGCAGTGACCGGATACGTGGAAACCTGCGACTACGTGGGGTGAGGGATCAAGGTCCTTTCGCTCGATCCGCGCGCAATACGCAGGCTTCCGCGTAATACCGTCGCGACACCTTGACCTCATCTTTGGGCGTAGTCGCCGCATCTTGGTAAACTCTGCCGATCCGGTCCGGGCATGCCGTAATGACCACACCTCGTGTCATTCGCCCGGACTTTATGTTTTGTTCAGACCAAGGAGTGAGCACCGTGACCGAGACTGCGAAGGCAACATCGAGTTTCCTGACTCAAGAGGCCTATGACCGGCTACAGGGCGAGCTGAAGGACCTGTCGGGCAGGGGACGCTCGGACATCGCCAAGCGCATCGAGTCGGCGCGCGAAGAGGGCGACCTGAAAGAAAACGGGGGCTACCACGCGGCTAAGGAAGAACAGGGCAAAATGGAGGCCCGCATTCGCCAGCTGCAGCATTTGCTGGACAACGCGAGCGTGGGGGAAACGCCGACCGGCGAGGGAGCCATTCAGCCCGGCACCGTGGTCACCGTGGAGATGTTCGGCGACACCGAGAAGTTCCTGATCGGCAGTCGTGAGATCACTCACGGGGGCGACAGCATCGACGTCTACAGCGAGCGTTCGCCGTTGGGAACGGCCATCCTGGGTCATCAAGCTGGCGAGACCGTCTCCTACGAGGCTCCGAACGGCTCCTCCATCGAGGTCAAGATCATCAGCGCCGAGGCCTACCGCCCCTGAGGCTGCCCGACCTGGGTGGCCAGTGCGGCCGCGGTGTCCGGGAAATCGCGTGACAGCAGGCCGACCGCGAAGAGCAGGTATGCCGTGTCGACCGCGCGGTGGGCAGCCTCCGGTGGACGCCACCCTCCCCCGAGGTCCGCGCAGACCCGTTGCAACACGGCATCGGCCGCTGAGGCATCGGCATAGCGAAGGACACCTCCCGAGCCGAGTAGCGTGCCCACCTCGCTGAGAGCTCGGGGGGCACCTCCGGGCCGGGCAGGCCGGGCGTGACGACGGGCCCCCACCACGGCCGCAAGTCCGGCCAGCCGAAGCTCTGCGTCCACCTGCTCAGGCGTGTCGGCAAGCATCTGCGGCATGCCGGCCACCGCCGCGACCCAGGACTGCAGTTCGGGGGACTCCGCCTCCGAGAGTCCCTCGCGGCGGGCCGCATCCACGACGGTGGTCGCGCTGTGCCGCATCCCCAGATCGCCTTCGACGGTGCGGGATGTCCACAGAGTGCCCACCACGTCCTTGCGCAAGGTGGCGTCCTCGCCCTGCGGCTGGATGGCCGAGTAGACATCCGTGGTCGCGCCTCCGATGTCGATCATCATCACGTCGTGGTCGCTCACGTCCCGCAGGACCTGCACGCCGTCCAGCACAGCGTCCGGAGTGGCCGCACGCACCGAGGCGGCAAAGTGAGGTCCGGCCGACAGTCCCTTGCCCCCGATGACGTGGTCGAGGAACGCCGTCCGAATGGCCGCCCTCGCCGATGACGGTGACAGGCTCCCGATCCGCGGCAGCACGTTCTCAGCGGTGGCGACCGAGCATCCACCGGCACGCAGGGTGTTCGCCACCTCCTCCTGGGCGACGCGGTTGCAGGCGACGACTACGGCAGGATTCAGGTCGGCCTGCGCCAGGGCGCTGGCGTTGCCGAGCACTACCTCGGCGTTGCCACCGTCCGTGCCTCCCACCAGCAGGATGAGGTCGGGTCGAGCTCCGCGCAGAGCCTCAACCTCTTCGGTGGACAGATGGCCGCTGGTGGCATGCACCACGCGCGCTCCCGCCGACAAGGCCACGACGGCACCGGCGACTGCGCTGACCTCCCGTTCGAAGCCGACGATGGCCAGTCGCAACCCTCCCCCCGCACTGGAACAGATCCGAACGGCGTCCTGGTCGAGAAGGGGTGGCGTGTCGCGGCAATGTGAGGCGATCCGCTCTCGGACCACGCTCACTCCCTCCCACACGTCGTTCGCCGACGTAGTGGGGGTGGCACCCGCTCCACGGAGCCGGCCGCTGGCTGCGTCGACCAGGATGCCCTTGGTGTAGGTCGACCCCACGTCGAGACACAACAGGTTCAGGAGAAGATCCCCCAGAACGTGACGCCGAGCAGCGTGACCACCCCGACCAGCATCACGATCAAGCCGACCAGCACCTTGCGGGTCGCGGCTCGGATCGATGCGGCGGCCCCCTCCACCCCGAAGCCCTCCGGGCCACCGATGTCACTGGTCCCGGGCGGCCCGCCGAAGCCGCCCCGCTCAGTGGCCTCTACGCGCACGGCGCGACGCTCGGCGCGGCCACCCAGGAACAGCACCAGCCCCAGGAGGACGACGACGGTCGGCATACCGAAACGCACGGCTAGATCCGCACCCGACCATCCTTCCAGCGTGGTCGTGGCGGTCATCAGTGTCGTGCCCATGTGCTCACGCTACCCGCGCGCCACCCCTCCCACGCACGCCTGCAGCACCTGCGCGCCGTGGAATGTCGTGTCGTTGCGTTGTGTTGTGCCAGGTGTGAGTTTCTTCTCTGCCAAGACCCCCGCCGGACGCGACGCCACCCAGGCCCCGTTGATGCACGAAGTGCTGGATGTCCCACTGCGTGGCCCCTGGGGCAACAACGCCCAGGTGCTGTACGTCGCGATGGGATGCTTCTGGGGGGCCGAACGGATGTACTGGAGCACTCCCGGGGTGCTCAGCACGGCCGTTGGCTACATGGGTGGCAGCACCCCCAACCCCACGTACCGCGAGGTCTGCAGCGGTCGCACCGGCCATACCGAGTCTGCCCAGATCGTCTACGACCCGGAGCAGGTCAGTCCCGCCGAGCTGCTGAAGATCTTCTGGGAGAACCACGACCCGACCACCCGGAACCGTCAGGGCAACGACATCGGTACGCAGTACCGGTCGGCCATCTACTGGACGAGCCCGGAGCAGGAGCAGGCCGCGCGGGAGACCAGCACGGCGTTCCAGGAAGTCCTGCGGCAGCACGGGCACGGCGCCATCACGACCGAGCTGGCTTCATCCACCTGGGCCGGTGAGTTCTACTATGCCGAGGCCGAGCATCAGCAGTACCTGCACAAGCACCCCGGCGGCTACTGCAACCACGGTCCGAACGGGTTGACCTGCCCCGTGGGCATCGTCCGTCAGGATGAGGTGCCTTCCCAGCAGTCCGTTGTCGACCCCCAGGGTTAGACGACAAGAACGTAGAGACGACGAAGGGCCGGGCTGATGTCAGCCCGTCCCTTCGTCGTCTCTGCTCAGAAGCTGGGGAACTCCAGCACATCCGCTGCATCAGGCGCCTGGACCTGCAGGTCCTGACCCCAGTCGTCGAGCAGGACGGTGGCCGAGGCACCGTCGATGTCCAGCACCATCTTCGCGACGAAATTGTCCTCACCGACCCAGATCCCGTAGGTCCCGGCGTCGGGCAGCTCCATGTCCGGGGGTGCCGTCTGGCCGGCTGCGTCGAGCACGGCCTGAGGGTCGACCGTGATCGCGTAGTGGTCGGTGGAGGCACCGTTGACGTCTTCGGTCCCGACAAAGGTGACCTGGGTCAGGTCGTCATCCCAGTCCTTCATCAACGACGTGAGGTCCAGCGACTCGCTGACGTCGGACATGCCGAGGTCGGCCAGCTCGTCCGCCGGGACCTCGTAGTACTTACCTTCGGGAGTGAGCTCGGGAACGTTGACGTAGGCCGTGCCATCGACCAGCCGCACGTCGAGGGTGCCCAACGGGGGAACGTCAGCGCTCAGCTGGGCTGCGGGCGTCCCTTCGGCCAGATCGACCGCTCCGTCGATGGCGAACTGGTCCTGCTGGTCGGTCAGGTCGACCTCGAAGGAGAAGGAGGTCAGCTCCTCCACGCCCGGGGAGCTCAGTCGCTGGACCAGGTCGGTGGCGGGCACGTCATCTCCCGGCTCAGCGGCGGCCAGCGCGGGTGTGTCCGGTGAGGTGGTCCCCTGGGCGACCTCAGCCACTTCTGCATCGGTGCCGCAGGCTGCGACCCCCGCCAGAACGGCAACACCAGCGAGCGCAGCCCTTGAGCGACTCTGAACGGTTCGTGCCATGATGTGCTCCTGTCCTTGTGATGCTGTCCTAGCGTGGACCATGTCCCTGGGAATTTGTTGATACGAGAACGGGCTGTGGTGTCATAGTCCGGTTCTGATTAGACGTCTGCACACCTATCGAGGTTCCTTTGAGCGGCAACATCACCTTCCGTCACCACGACACTGCGGTGTTGTCCATCACCGCAGTCGACGCGCCGGTGATCATGACATCACACGAGTTCGACCGCATCATCGGCGACTCCTACGAGCGCAACGGCCTGCGACCTGGGATGTTGGCCAAGTTGGCCGGCATCATCGAGCGTCGCTGGTGGCCGGCGGGCACGAGCTTCGTGGACGGCGCAGTCGAGGCCGGCGCCAAGGCGATCGCGGAGTCCGGGGTCGACCCGGCCCGGATCGGCATGATGATCAACACCTCGGTGAGCCGCGAGCATCTCGAGCCCTCGGTCGCGGTCAGCATCCACCACCAGTTGGGTATGCCGTCCAGCTGCCTCAACTTCGACCTCGCCAACGCCTGTCTCGGCTTCGTCAACGGCATGCAGCTTGCGGCGACCATGATCGACGCCGGACAGATCGACTATGCCCTCATCGTGGACGGCGAAGGCTCACGAACCCCTCAGGAAAACACCCTCGCCCGACTGTCCTCCCCCGAGGCCACCGCAGAGGACATCCAGCGGGAGTTCGCCACCCTGACCCTGGGATCCGGGGCGGCCGCGATGGTCCTGGGACGCGCCAGCGAGCACCCCGGCGCACACCGCATCGTCGGTGGCGCCTCGCGCGCCGCGACCCAACATCACGACCTCTGTGTCGGCGACTTCGACAGGATGCGGACCGACACCACCGGGCTGCTGGTCGCCGGCCTGGGCCTGGCGAGTGACCTTTGGGAAGATGCCAAAGTGGACTTCGACTGGAGCGACATGGACCGGTACGTCATGCACCAGGTCTCGCAGGTGCACACGTCCAAGACCGCGCAGGCCCTCGACCTGCCCGCGGACCGGATTCCGTTGACGTTTCCCACCCTGGGCAACGTCGGACCGGCCGCAGTCGCGATCACTCTGGCCAAGGAAGCGGAGAACCTCGAGCCCGGCGACCGGGTGCTGATGATGGGGATCGGGTCCGGTCTGAACATGACCTGCCTGGAGCTCGCCTGGTGATCCCCGCCGACCTGCCCGGCCTCGACCCACAGTGGTCGCGACAGGTCCAGGTCC
>JBASAN010000538.1:0-11341 GCA_049650625.1 Ornithinimicrobium sp. | reverse complement strand
CTCCCCCTGACGCGGACGCAGCCCCGAGCGACGGCATACCCGATCCTGCGGCCCTGGCTCATACTGCGCGCACGACAGGGGAGATCGACCTGACCACCGTGCTGGCGCTGATCGAAGCCCTGCCTCGCGAACAGTCGGCGCAGCTGCTGACCGCCTTCCTGGCGGAGTTCACCGCTCCACGCTGACCGCCGGCGCCCGGGTGCCCACCTGGCTCCTTTGGGCGCGAGGGGTGCTGCCTATAGTGGCGGGGTCGTGCTCGACCCTCCGGCGCCGAGGAATCGAAAGCCGGCCATGGCCGAGAGGAACGCTGTGTCTGCTGGTGCCCGCCTAGCCAAACGAATCGTGATCGAGGGTGCGGGGTGGATCCTCGTCCTCATTGGACTGGCCGCGCTGGTCCTGCCCGGCCCGGGGTTGCTCGCGCTCTTCGCCGGGGTGGCCCTGCTGTCCAGTCAGTACCAGTGGGCCCAGAAGCGCCTCGAACCCGTGAAGAAGGCAGCCCTGCGCACGGCCGCCGACAGTGTGTCCTCCACGGTGCGCATCACGATGTCGGTCGTCCTGGCGTTGGGCCTGATCGCTATCGGGCTCCTCTGGGGGCTGCATCCCCCGGCGCCCTCCTGGTGGCCGGTGGCAGAACGGTGGTGGCTGCTCGGTGGGTGGGGCGCGGGTGCCTCGCTCATCCTGTCGGGTCTGATCGCCCTGGGCACGATCGTCTACAGCTACCTGAACTTCCGGGAACGACCGGTGGACGGCGATCCCGCTCGGCGCGTGGCCGCAGAGGACCGCACCGTCCGCTGACCGTTGTGCGCGCTCCCCCGACCTCCGCGCTCGACAACGGCGCGCACATCGGTCAGGGGCAGGGAAAAGCGGTGGGTATGCCGCGTCGGCAGTGTCTGGGACTTCGCACCGCCGCTGATCACCTAACGTGTGGCCATGCCCTCTGACCCGAGCTGGTTCTTCCTAGGCCTGGCCGCTGCCGTGGTCGTGCTCCTCGTGGCGCTGACGGCATACTTGGCCCGGACCGAGGCTGACGCCGTCCAGGCACGAGGCTGGGGACGCTTGAAACCCCATCGCGGTCGGACCGAGACGAAGCCGGGCTCGCCGACGAACGGAGCCAAGACGGAGGACACCAAGCCCCGCGCAGCCATCATCATCAACCCCACCAAGTTCGACGACGTGGCCGAGGTCCGAGCGATGATTCGTCGGATGTGCGCCAACGAGGGGTGGGCCGACCCCTGGTGGGCCGAGACCACCGTCGAGGAGACCGGCCGAAAGCAGGCGGAGCAGGCCATCGAGGCCGGGGTCGACGTAGTGTGCCCCCTCGGCGGCGACGGCACGGTGCGCACCGTGGCCTCGGCGCTCGTCGACACCGGCATACCGATCGGTTTGCTCCCCGGGGGCACCGGCAACCTGCTCGCTCGGAACCTGTCGCTGCCGATCGACTCGCTACGCCGCTCGGTGACGGTGGTGCTGACCGGCCGGAACGCCGAGATCGACACCTGCTCGCTGCGACTGACGCGACCCAGCGTCGACCAGCTCGAGGCCCGACGTGAGGACCCGGAGGACGAGGCGCGCAACGTCGACTTCGAGGATGCCGGTGACACCGAGCACGCCGACGAGGTCGAAGAGCACGTGTTCCTCGTGATGGCCGGGATCGGCTTCGACGCCGAGGTCATGGCCACTGCGCCCGAGGACCTGAAGGCCCAGATCGGCTGGGGGGCCTACGTCTTCGCGGGCGCCCAGCACCTGCAGGGTCCACAGTTCGACGTCCACGTGCAGGCGGCTGACGGCCACAGTGAGCGCCGCAAGGTGCGCTCGGTCATCGTCGGCAACGTCGGCAAGCTCCAAGGAGGGTTCGAGCTGCTGCCCGAGGCTCGATCCGACGATGGGCTCGTCACCGCCCTCCTGCTCTATCCCCGCGGTCTGCTCGGCTGGGCTTCGATCTGGCGCAAGCTCGTCTTCAAAGGCGACATCATCGGCCCGCCCGCCCGGCTGACCCACCTGTCGTCGACCCATTTCCGCGTCGAGGCCTCCAAGCCGGTCGAGATCCAGGTCGACGGTGATGTGCTGGGGGCCGGTGTCGTCATGGACGTCGAGGTGAGACCCAAGAGCCTGGTCGTGCGCCTGCCGCAGAAGACCGGTCAGGACTCCTAGCGGCCTCAGTCCGTCTTGCCGGAGCGAGCGGCATCGAGCGCGTGCCGCTCCTCCGGGCTCAGCGTGACGTCACTCTTGCCGCCCACGATGCCCTTGGCGTAGGTCCGCGACTCGCTGCGGGCATGGATCGAGCTCAGCACCACCCCGTCCCCACGGTCGTCAACGATGGCCGCACTGAACGACATCCGTCCCCCCATGTCGCCGAAGGCGTCGTAGCGCACCACGGCCACGTGCTGCAGGGCCTGCTCCACCCCGCCGTGCACCAACGCCACCGACTCCTCCAGCGCGGCGATCCGAGCGCGTTCAACTCCCAGGGCGCGAGCCTGGGCGGCCAGGACCTGGGTGACGTCGGCCTCCCCTGAGCCCCACAGCACGGAGTACCGATCGGTCATCGCGGCATACTGACGCCGGTTCTTCAGCGCCACAAGCAGTGCGATGACGGCCACCACCGCAGCGACGACGGCCACGAAGGCCCACAGGTCCGGCGAAGTCACGGACCGACCCTATGCCCGCTCGCGGAAGCGGCCGTGCAGCACCGCCGTCTAGGGTGTGCCGGTATGAAGGGAGGGCGGGTGCGTGCGGCAGCGATCGCTCTGCTCGTGCTCACCCTGGGGGTGCTCGCGATTGCCGCGACGGCGGGATCTGGCACGTCGGAGCCGGGGGGTCCGGTCGCCGGGACGCGCGACCTTCCGGAGGTGCCCACGATCGTGGTCGTGGGCGTGCCCGGGTGGTCGTGGTCGGACATCGACGAGGCGACGCCCACCCTCCAGAAGGTCGAAAGCACCGGCGCGAGCGGCTCACTGGTCGTGCGGGGCACCTACCCCGTGACCTGCCCGGTGGACGGCTGGCTGACGTTGGGAGCAGGTCAACGGGCCGCTACCGACGAGACCGACACCGCGGCACGGTGCGCCGCAGATCCCACGGACCTGCTCTACACCAGCGGGGTGAACCCCACCTTCCTCCAGTTCCCGAACTGGCAGACCGCTGCGCAGGACCAGGCCCTGGTCGCCGAGCTCGGGTCGCTCCACCGCGACCTTGCCGATCGGGACCAGTGCGTGTCGGCCTACGGTCCGGCCGCGGCCCTGGGCGCTGCCGACGGGCGCGGCGTGGTGCGTCGCTACGACCCGGCTCCGCTGGCCGACCTCGAGCAGGCGACCGACCCACCGGGCAGCGCCGACTGTCGCGTCATCCTCATCGACGGGTCAGGGGTGGACGACCGAGGGCTCGACAACGGGGTGGCCCAGCTCATCGGGAGTCTGCCCGACGAGACGCTGCTGGTCGTGGCCGGCCTGTCCGACGCCGGAGAAATCCCTGCGCTGCACCCGGTGCTGATGACCCGTGTCGAGAGCGGCGCCCCCGCTGCAGTCGCTGCGGGAGGGCCGGCTCGACTGTGGTCGGCCAGCGCACGACAGCCAGGTCTGGTCCAGACCACCGACCTGACCACCAGCATCCTGCTCAACTTCGGGGCCATGGATGACGATGTCGCCGATGCCACCTCCGGTGCGGTGATCACGGCCCTGAGTCCATCCGGCGGGACGGACACCGACCTCGGTGCGGCGAACCGCGACCTTGCCACGGCGGCCACCTTGTCGACCCGAGTGCTTCCCGGGTATGCCGCCACGATGGGGATCCTGATCGCGGCAGCGCTTCTGGCCAGTGGGTTGTGGGTGCGTTTCGCAACCTTCGAGGCCAGCCGCCGTGCCGCCGGAGCGGCCCTGTCGGTGACCGGGTCCGCGCTGATGGCCTTCCCGGTTTCCGCGTTCGCCGCTTCGGCCCTTCCCTGGTGGCGCTTCGGTGCGGACCCTGCCGCCGCCGATCCGGCCGGCGTGGGCCTCGGGCAGCCCACCTTCGCCCTCGTCCTGGTGACCGTGCTGATCGGGTCCCTCCTGGTCGGCGGTGCGTGGGCCGTGTACCTCTACCTGGTGCCGCACCCGCTCATCCCCATCGCGATCGTCGCCGCAGTCACGATGCTGGTCATCGGTGTGGACGTCCTCCGCGGTGGGTCACTCGGGTTGGTCTCGGTGCTCGGCGTGCAACCGGTCTCGGCCGGTCGTTTCTACGGCATGGGCAATATTGCGTTCGGCATCTTCTCGGCGGCCGCGATCATCCTGGCCGGCTCGGTCGCCTCGATGCTGCAGCAGTCCAGGGGCAGTCGACGCTGGTGGGGAGTGCTGGCGGTGCTGTCGATCGGGCTGGCGGCAGCGGCCATCGACGGTTGGCCGCAGTGGGGTGCCGACTTCGGTGGGGTGCCGGCGACCCTGGTCGGGACCGGACTGTTGGCGATGGCCGCAGCCGGTCGGGTCGTCAGGCCCTCGGTGGTCTTCCTGCTGGTCATCATCGCGGCAGCGGTCGGTGGGGTGGTCATGGTCGGCGACTGGCTGCGACCCGCCGACGAGCGGTCCCACCTTGGTAACTTCGTGCAGGCGGTGCTGGACGGCGGCGCCTGGGACATCGTCACGCGCAAGCTCGACCAGAGCCTCGGCATCCTGGTGGACTACCCCGCCTCCTGGCTGGCCGTGGCGGCCCTGGGGGCGGCGGTCTACGCGGTGTTCGCCCGAGGCTCCCGGCTGTCGCGATCGCTGCGGCCCGTGTGGGACCAACCGTTGATGCACGCCAGCGCCGGAGCGTTGGTCGCGGTCTGGGTGCTGGGCTGGGTCCTGAACGACTCGGGGATCTCGGTGGTCGCCCTGGGGCTCACGGTCGCCGGCGGAGCAGCGGTCTGCGTCGCCGCGCAAGGGCGATCCACACGTCTCGGTACTGGCGCGCTCGGTGCAGCTGGGAGCGCCAGTCCTTCCCGGTGACTCGATGGTGCAGCTCGCACGGCACCTCATGCACGCGCCCACCGCCTCGGAGCACGTCGACGGTGAGCCCCACTTCGACGCCCCACCCGCGCGCCAGGGGTAGGGCGTCGTCGAGCGTGCTCCGCCGGACACACCGCATACCGCTGAGGGGTTGGCTCGGTCGCCACCCGGTGAGGTCTTCGATGCCCTTGGCGGCCAGGCCCGTGACCAGCCCGAAACCACCTCCCGCCGCTCTCTGCGGGGGCAGCACCGCTATGGTCATGTCCGCTTCTCCACGCATGACGGGCAGGCACAGGACCCCGAGCGCAGCGGCGCTCTCCTCCAGATCGGCGTCCACGAACAGGACCGCAGCGTCGGGGTGCATCACCTTTGCCACCCGTGCGCCCGTGGCCATCGCAGCCGCCTTGCCCCGGTTGGACCGGTGGCGCTCCACATGAGCGCCCTGCTCACGGGCGATCGTCGACGTGAGGTCCCTACTGCCGTCGTCGACGACCACGATCGCGGCGATGTAGCTCACACCCGAGGCCAGGCTCCGCACCGTGGCGGCGATGCGCTGCGCTTCGTCCTTCGCGGCGATGACCGCGACGACCCCGGACTCCGCAGGATCAGCCATGCTCAGCGCAGGGTGACCTGACGACTGATGATCCCGTCGCGGGCCCGTCGTTCGTCGGCGGTGAGGCTGTCGGTGACCTCCAGGGCGGCGGTGTAACGCTCCTGGATGGCCGCCAGCGCGGGTCCCATCTCCGCGGCCTCGACCTCGGGGTCCACCTCGAAGACGGGCACGAGCACGGCTGCGGCCCGGAAGGCTCCGAGCAGCGTGGTGCCCTCGCGCAAGGTGTGTTCGCCCGCGGCCTGCAGACGGGCGAACGCCGTGGTGGCAGCGTCCTCGTCCTGGGGCAGGATCCAGCGAATGTAGGCCCGCTCCCCCATCAGGCACCAGTAGGCCGAGGGCACGTCGTCGATCTTGGTCGTCGGCACGGCTGCGGCGTTGGTCTGCTCCAGGGCGGCGGCGATCTCGGGGCTGGCCTCTTCGTCGCCCACCCAGAACGAGAAGTCCTCGTGCAACGTCACGGTCAGTGCCTGGTCGGGGCCGACCAGGTCTTGGAGTCGTGGCGTGCCGACCGTGGCGGGACGGACCGAGGTGATCGGACTCCCGGGCTCGGCGTCCACGGCTGACAGAAGCGCCTGGGCGATGTCGCGGCTGGCATCTCCACTGGAGGTGCGCGACTGCAACGCCACGAGCACCTCGCCGTCGGCGCGGTGCACCGCCGGCGTAGCCCCCGGGAGGACGGTCGCGAGGGTGACGTCACGCTCGGTGCCGTCGGGCAACGTCACGGTGATCGTGGCGGTCGCCGTGGGGACGATCTCGCGCATCGCGACCCAGTCGGTCTCGTTGCTGAGCCCTTCGAAGGGACGCGCGATGTGCGGTGCGCGCTCCTGACTCGGATCGGAGCCTGCACGGCCTCGTTCAGCGGATTGACGTTTACGTCGAGAAGCCTTGCCCATGGCGCCGAAGTCTACGCACGCGCACCGGGTGGGTCGTCCCGATAGCCTCCACCCATGAGCACTTCTGGCGCCGAGACGGTGCAGACACGGACCGACGGGTCCCTCGGGGTCATCACCCTCAACCGTCCGCGCGCGATCAATGCCCTGGACGGCGACATGATCGAGGCGATGCGCTCGGCCCTGGATGACTGGGCCGACGGCGCGACGGTCAAGGCCGTGTGGGTCGAGGGGGCCGGCGACAAGGGGCTGTGTGCCGGTGGCGACGTCCGCGCGGTGCGCGAGGTCATCCGCGGCGGCGACCACGAGCGCGCACTCGAGTTCTTCGCTCGCGAGTACGAGCTGAACGGCATGGTCGCCGACTACCCCCTGCCCTACGTGGCGTGGATGGACGGCCTGGTGATGGGGGGTGGCATCGGCATCTCGGGCCATGGGTCACATCGGCTGGTGACGGAGCGCACGACCATCGCGATGCCCGAGACGATCATTGGATTCTTCCCCGACGTCGGCGCCCTGTGGTTGTTGGCCCGCGCGCCGGGGCAGCTTGGGACGCACCTGGCCTTGACCGGGGTGACCGTGGGAGGACACGACGCCGTGATGCTCGGTCTGGCCGACCACGTGGTCTCCTCCGACGCCAAAGAAGCGGTGTATGCGGACCTGGCGCGGACCGCGGCCGAGTCCGACCCGGAAGCCGTGAAGGACTGGCAGCCCTCGGCCGAGTATCGCGAAGACCCCGATGCGTCCGGCGGTTCGTCCTTGGAGCAACACCGCGAGTGGATCGACGAGTGCTACGCAGGTGTCGAGATCGAGACCATCCTGGAGCGGCTGCGTTCCTGCGACGACCCGGCGGCCGCCAACGCGGTCGAGCTGATCGAGCAACGCTCCCCCCACTCGGTGGCGCTGACGCTCGAGGCTTTGCGCCGGGCCGCCGATATGTCCGTGGCCGAGGTGCTCGCGCAAGACTTGCAGCTGGCCCGGGCAGCCATTGCCCACCCCGACTTCGACGAGGGCGTGCGCGCCCAGCTGGTCGACAAGGACAAGTCGCCCCGGTGGGCCGATCGCCATATCTCGGAGATCGACCACGCCGACGTCATGGCCGCCTTCAACCCCCCTCGCCCCTGACCGATGTGCGCGCCCTTCGCGCCTCCGCCGCGCGCAACGGCGCGCACATCGGTCAGGGGGTGTCGCGCCAGCTCGAGCCGACCGGCTGAAGGTCCACCCTTCCCGAGGTCAGCTCGGCCAGCGTGGACTCCAGCTCCTCGCGACGCCCAACAGGTATGCCGAGGCTGATCCTGGCCCGCTCGGCGTACTGGGTGGACAGCACGTCCACACCTCGCGCGCGGAGGTCGTTCTCCAGACGTCCGGCCGTGGCGTGGTCGACCTCGATGAGGAACTCCTCGACCAGCACGCAGCGCAGGGTGAGCGCCGAGTCCAGCGCGCTGCGCACCGCATCACCGTAGGCCCGCGCCAGACCGCCTGTGCCCAGCTTGGTGCCGCCGAACCACCGGGACACCACGGCCACCACGTCACTCAGCTCTCGACCGCGCAACACCTCCAACATCGGCGCCCCCGCCGTGCCTGCCGGTTCGCCGTCGTCGCTGGAGCGTTCCAGCGATCGCTCGGCGCCCAGGATCATCGCCGAGCAGTGGTGCCCAGCGTCCCAGTGGCGCTTGCGGGTCGCGGCGATGAGCTCTCGAGCCGCGTCCTCGGAGTCGACGCGTTGCACGATGCACCGGAACCGGGACCGCTTGACCTCGATCTCGACGGATACCGGTGCCGCCAGGGTGGTGAACACCGACGCGGGCGTGGGTGCTGCACGGTCGGTCGATGCGGAAGGCACCCGCCCATCATGCCCGCGGATCGCGCGGCTCAGCCGGCGCCGGTGGCGGCCAGAGCCGCCACCGCTTCGCCCATCTCGTCCCAGGCGATCGTCTCGGTGTCTCGCTCCAGCGTGGTCTCGGGGCCTTTGCCCGCCAGCAGGATCGTGTCGGCGGGACGGGCCTGCGCGACGGCATACCGGATCGCCTCCACCCGGTTGGGGATCGAGACGAAGTTGTCTCGCCCCTGGTCGCGGGCGCCACGCTCCATCTCGTCCAGGATGTCCTGGACGGGGGTGTCCCGGTGGTCCTCCTCGGTGAAGACGACGTGGTCGGCGCCGCGCGTGGCGACCTCGCCCAGTGGCGCCCGCTTGCCGGGATCGCGGGGACCGCCCGCCGAGCCCAGCACGACCCACAGCTCGCCCTCGGTCGTGACACGCACCGTCTCCAAGGCCTTGTCGAGGCTGGGCGGGGTGTGCGCGAAGTCGACGATCAGTCGCGGCTGCCCGGGGGCCCGCGTCGCCATCTCCATCCGGCCGGGCACGCCGGCAAAGCTGGCGAGCGCGTCCACCAGCTCGGCCGTGGTCGCCCCGGCCAGCGCACCAGCGGCCAGAGCCGCCAGCGCATTGGCCACGTTGAACCGGCCGATCATCGGCAAGAGCGCGTCGAACTCCCCGTCCGGGGTATGCAGCGTGAAGCGCAGGTCGTTCGGCCCCTCCACCACCTCGCTCGCTCGCCACCCCGGGTCCAGTCCGGGCACCAGGCTGAGTCGGTCCGCGGACTCGGCCGCGTATCCCGTCGGGTCCTGCGTCATCGGCAGGAGCTGCTCGGTCCACGGATCCTGTGCGTTCAGCACCGCCTGCCGGGACCGCTGCACCAACAGCGCCTTGTGCTCGAAGTACCCCTGCATGGTGCCGTGGAAGTCCAGGTGCTCAGCCGTGAGGTTGGTCCATACCGCGATGTCGAAGTCCACCCCCCGCACCCGGTCCAGGGCCAGCGCGTGGCTGGAGGTCTCCACGACGACGACCTGCACCCCGTCCTCGGCCATCTCGCGCAGGATCTGCTGCACCTGCGGGGACTCCGGAGTGGTGAAGTGCGTGGGCGGCTGCCGGAGCACCCCGTCGCTCAGCTCGTAGCCGATCGTCGACAAAAGCCCGGTCGGCCGTCCGGTGGCGCGCATCAAGTGTCGGGCCAGGCACGAGGTCGTGGTCTTGCCGTCCGTGCCGGTCACCCCGATGACGGTCATGGCTCGACTCGGATGGCCGGCCAGGGCCGCCGCAGCATCGGCCAGAGCGGCCCTGGCGTCAGGCACGACGACATACGGCACGGGGCAGGTCACCGTGTCAGGGAGGCCCTGGCCCAGCACCGCGACGGCTCCGCGCTTGACGGCCTCGGCGATGAAGCTGTGCCCGTCGAACCGCGCGCCGGTGATCGCGACGAAGGCGTCGCCGGCCTGCACCCAGTCGGCCTGATGCGTGACGTAGGCGACCTCCACCCCGTCAGCCTGCGGGTCAGGAGGGGTCAGATCGAGCTCAGCAGTGAGGTCAGCCAGTCGCATGGTCGCCCAGCGTAGAGCCTGTCGGCTCTGCGGGCTTGCTGTTGGGCTCGACGTCGCTCACGGCGTCGCTGAGGTCCTTCAGGACGCGCGTCACCAGCTCCAGCTCATCGTCGCTGTAGGCGCTCATCGCGTCCGCAAGTCGCTCGTTCATCGGTCGGAACATCTCCCGGCTCACCGACTCTGCCTGCTTGCTGACGCCGAGTCGCACCCGGCGACGGTCCTGGGCGTCGGGCTGACGGACCAGGTGACCTACCTGCTCCAACCGGTCCACCAGAGCCGTGACGGCGGCCGCAGACAGGCTCATCTGCTTCGCGACATCGGTCGGGGTCATGGACTCACCACGCATCGCGGCCTGGGACATCAAATTGAGCGCCATCAGGTCGCTACGGTGCAGACCAAGGCTGTGGCCGACCCCGTCGGAGTACAGCTGCATCGTGGACACCAACACCCGCACGGCATGGTTGACCCGACGCGCAGCGGACCGCACGGGAAGGCGCCGGCGGTTGGGAACCATGATCGAGTCGTTCACGTTGGGCCTTGTAGCCTTTTGACGGTCAAATGAATAGCTGGCCCTTAGGTTAGCGAGTCCTAGGAGCACTGCGTGCGTCACCCCACCGTAGCCGTGATCGGATCCGGCGTCTCCGGCCTCACGGCTGCCTATGCGTTGCGATCGACGCACACCGTCACCGTGTTCGAGGCTGAGCCGCGCCTGGGCGGTCACACCCATACTCACGACGTCACGGACCCCGATGGTCAGCACTATCCGGTGGACAGTGGATTCATCGTGCACAACGACCGTACGTATCCGCGGTTGAGGGCCCTCTTCGCCGAGCTGAGGATTGAGGCCAGGCCGACCGAGATGAGCATGAGCATCACCTGCCACGGCTGCAACCTGGAGTATGCCGGGGGGCGGGGGCTCAAGGGCATCCTGGCTCGGCCCCAGCAACTGCTGCGTCGGCCGTTCATCGGCATGCTGGCCCAGGTCCGCTCCTTTCACAACGACGCGAAGATCTTCCTCGACACCTCATCGCCCGAGGACCTGACTCCTTTGGGGGACTGGCTGGATGAGCATGGCTACGGCGAATACTTCGTGCGCCACTACGCCGTGCCCCTGGTGTCCTGTGTATGGAGTTCCGGAGACGCGGTGGCGTTGCAGTATCCGGCCCGCTATCTCTTCACCTTCTTGAACCATCACGGCATGCTGCAGCTCACCGACAGTCCGCAGTGGTTCACCGTGGTCGGTGGCTCCTCGACCTACGTCACCGCCATCGCGGACGCGTTGCCGGACCTGCGCCGCGGTGACCCGGTGGAGTCGATCTCCCGCTCCCTCGACGGGCCGGTCGAGGTACGCACGGCCAGTGACGCGGTCAGTGTGTTCGACCAAGTCGTGATCGCCACGCACGCGGACCAGGCCCTGGCGCTGCTGGCCGACCCGAGCCCGGAGGAGAAGCGCATTCTGGGCGCTTTCGAGTACTCCATGAACGAGACCGTGCTGCATACCGACACCTCCA
>JBASAN010000537.1:0-2995 GCA_049650625.1 Ornithinimicrobium sp. | reverse complement strand
ATCTTTCCCCCGATGAAGGGGACGTGGGCGCTGAGCTCACCGTCGACGCTGTGCACGGTCTCGTCGCCATCCGGGGCCAAGTGCACTCCGCCCACGAGGTTGACCGGTGTCTGCTCCACGCTCAGCGAGAGTCCCGCCTCCCGTGTGCCGTCGGCGGCGGCAGCACCCCAGCTTGTGGTCTCGACGATGTCCACGGTATGACCGATCAGCGACTTCGCCACGTCTGGGAAGTCGTCGGTGGCCATGCGCCGCCGAGTGACGACGGTGGGTCCGTCGCTCGATTCGTCAACAGGCTCCTCGATGGTGACCTCGTGTTCGAGGCTGCCACTGCGCTCACACCGCAGCTCCTGGTAGGCGGGGTCGCGCAGCATGGCGAAGACCTCGCTGACGGAAGCGGGATGACGCAGTCGCTCGGTGATCCTCATGGGTCGGGCTCATTTCGGGACGGTGCCGGTTGCTCCGGCAGGTTGGACAAGACGGTATGCGGTGCGGATGCTGCGGTGGGCGCCGGCGCGGACGGAGCGCTCATGCTCGGAGCTGGACGGATTGGTCGCGAGGTCCTGCAACGCGCCCGCCAAGACGGACAGCGACCGGGTGGTGTCTGCAGCCAAGCCCGGGGGTATGCCGTCCGGCGCTTCGAGCGCTGAGGTGAGTGCTACGTGGGCGCGACGCACGTCGGATGCTGCGGCGGCGCATGACGCACGGTCGGCCTCGAGCTCCTCGTGTGAGGAGCTTTCCAGGGCCAGCACGGGCACTCCGATGGTGGCGGCGTGTTTGCCGTCGGCCAGGTCCACGATGGCGTGCGCGAGGGCATCGACGGCCGAGACCAGCCATGCCTGAGCGACAGCGGAGCCGAGGTCGGCGTCGATGCCGCCAACCTCCTCAGCGAGCAGCAACAGCCGCTCCTGACGTGCGCTCACAGCGGGCCCTGGGTCATGGCGGTCAGCCTACGGTGACGCGCCGACAGTGTGTTCACCCACAGCGAGCCCGGGAGGTCTAGTGTCGGGGTGGTCGCACAGCGTGGTGCGGCCCGCAGAGCCATGCTCGGCTCTCAGCGTGTGCAACGAAGAGGAAGAGTGTTGATGTGATGATGCCCGACGAAACGTTGATGCGACGGTTCTACGAGCATGTGACCAGCGATGATGTCCAGGGGCGGGATCGCGACACGTTGGTGGCCATGAGTCACTCGCTCCGGGACCTGGCTGTCTCGCGGACGGTCGGTAAGGCCGGGGTGCGAGTCATCAACCCCCTCCGCGACGAGCATGGCTGGGTTACTCGGCACACGGTGGTCCAGGTCTGTGCCGACGACATGCCGTTCCTCGTGGACTCGGTGCTCGGGGAGCTGCGCCAACGCGAGCTGACGGTGCACCTGCTGATCCACCCGCAGATGGTGGTGCACCGTGAGGACGGGGAACTGAGGCTGGTGGACGCTGACCCGGACGCGAATGCTGGCGATGCCGTCGAGTCCTGGATGTATCTGGAGATCGACCGCATCCCCAGCCAGGAGGACCGGGTCGACCTCAAGGACCGGCTGGTCACCATCTTGGACGACGTGCGCAAGGCCTGCGCGGACTGGCGGGCCATGCGCAAACAGTGTCTCGACATTGTCGACGAGCTCCGGCGGGGGGCGCCGCAGACCATTGATCAAGGCACCGTCGAGCCCACCATCGAGTTCCTGACGTGGCTGGAAGCCAACCACTTCACCTTCCTCGGGTATCGAGAGTACGAGCTGGTCAAGAAGGGCGAGGGGCGAGCCCTTCGGTCCATCCCGAGCAGTGGGCTGGGCATCCTGAGCGGCGACACCGCGACGGTGACCGCGCTGGAGCCGCAGGCACAGCGCACGGCCCAGAAGGCTCAGCTGCTGAGCATCACCAAGGCCAACTCACGATCCACCGTGCATCGCCCGGTCTACCTGGACTACATCGGAGTGCGACGCTTCGACGCCGACGGCAACGTCGTAGCCGAGCGACGGTTCCTGGGCCTGTTCACCGCGAGTGCGTACGCGGAGTCCGTACAGCGTCTGCCCATCATCGGCGGCAAGGTCCAGCAGATCCTCGACGAGTCCGGCTATGCCGCTGACTCGCACTCCGGCAAGGACCTGATGGGGGTCCTGGAGGCCTATCCCCGTGACGAGCTCTTCCAGGCCTCGGTGGAACATCTCGGCGTCACGGCCCAAGAGGTGCTTCACCTCCAAGAGCGCCGTCGCTCACGGCTCTTTGTGCGGGCCGACGAGTTCGGACGCTTCATCTCGGCGTTGTTCTACATCCCCAAGGACCGCTACACCACCGCCGTGCGCCTGCGGATGCAGGAGCTGTTGAAGGAGGCCTACGGCAGCGAGACGGTGGACTACTCGACCCGGGTGGGGGAAGCCCCGCTCGCGCAGCTGCACTTCGTCGTGCGGATGCCACGAGGCACCGCGATCCCTGATGTGGACGTCGACGCGTTGCAGGAACGCCTGATCGAGGCCACCCGCAGCTGGGGGGAGAACCTCATCGACGTCGTCGAGGAGCACTACGACGACGACGCCCTGGCCGGCGACGTGTTGGCGCACTATGCCGACTCCTTCCCGGAGTCCTACAAGGAGGACTTCGCCGCCACCGACGCTTTCGGCGACCTGACCCGACTGGCCGAGCTCGACGCCGATGGAACCCTCACCGAGCTGCGGCCCTACCTGTATGCCGAGTCGGGAGCTCCGGACCGGGAGCGCCGGCTGAAGCTGTACCGCCGCGAGCCCCTGTCCTTGACCGACGTGCTGCCACTGTGCGCGGACCTAGGCGTGGAAGTGACCGATGAGCGTCCCTACGAGCTGCACGGCAAGGCCGGAACAACCTGGATCTATGACTTCGGCCTCCGTGCCGACGATGCGCAGGTGTGGGAGAAACCCGAGTCCGAGGCCGTGGTCGCCGCCTTGTTCGAAGAGGCCTTCGCCGCCGTATGGACCGGCCAGGCCGAGAGCGACACCCTGAACTCCCTGGTCCTGACGGCAGGCTTGACC
>JBASAN010000536.1:0-5846 GCA_049650625.1 Ornithinimicrobium sp. | reverse complement strand
GTCCTGCACCGCGCAGTTGCCGAAGCAGGTCGTGATCGCGAGCAGGCGCACGCCCGGCGACCCGAGCGCGAGCAGGATGGCGACGGCGTCGTCGTGGCCGGGGTCGCAGTCGAGCAGGATCGGAGTCGGAGCCTCGCTCACCGGTCGGCCAGCCAGCGCAGCATCCCGCCGACGAGGGGGCCGAAGCCGTCCCAGGCCAGGAAGTCCTCAGGGCACCAGTGGGGCCCGATGTCGGAGGTCCACACCAGGGAGCGGCCCCGGCCGACCTCACGGGTCGCCACGAGGACGTCGTCGCCGACCGTGGCCACCACGGTGGCGTCGGGGACCGGCGTGACGAGGTTGTAGCCCAGCAGCGTCGGCGCGGACCCGACGAGCTCGCCCCACCCGGAAGCAGCCGGGTGGGAGGGCTCGGTCAGAGCGACCGGGGCGCCCTGGGGCGCCTCGACCCGGTCGTCAGCGTCGAGCATCGTCACCGGCAGGACGTCGGCCACGGCGGTGCGGGCGAAGTTGGCGCGGGCCTGGAAGCCCGTGAAGGACAGGTAACCGCCGGCCATCATCAACCCGCCCCCGCCGCGGGTCCACTCGGCCAGCGCGACCAGCGGGTTGTCGACCCGCTTGCCCTCCAGGAACACCTCGGGGGGCAGCACGAAGCTGTTGGCACCGATGTCGGAGAGGATCACGACGTCGTAGGCCGACAGTGCCTCGACGGTGCGGGGGAAGGACCCCGGCACGTCGTGGGCGTACATCTGCTCGATCTCCAGGCCCTCGGTCGCGGCGGCCGCGATGAACGCGTCCGCCCCGGTGTGGAAGGTGGTGCTCGAGAACTCGTCGAAGCCCTTGACGTGGGTGGCGGTCGAGATCCAGCTCTCGCCGGCCAGCAGGACGCGGGTCACGGTGTCTCCTCATGGGATGCGGTGGTGGGTGCGGTGGCGTGGTGGTCCCCGGCGAAGAGCCGGCGCGGGTTGTCGGTCAGCAGGGACAGCACCTGCTCCTCGCCCAGGCCGTGCCGGCGCAGGCGGGGGGCGAAGTACTGCAGGAGGTGCGCGTAGCCGGGGCCGCCGTGGCGGCGCAGCAGGGACTTGACGAAGACGTCCTGGCTCAGCAGGAGCTGGGAGCCGTACCCGCGCTCGACCAGGCGGGTGAGGTGCGCGGCGTTCTGGTCGTCGGAGGGGCACTGCACGCCCTGGTCGGCGTAGAAGACCTCCATGCCGAGCATGTCGTACTGCACCCAGGCACCGCGGTCCATCACGGAGCGCTGGTAGTCCAGGTCGGCGCCGGAGGGGCCCATGTGGCAGAGCACCACCTTGGTCGGGTCGGCACCCACCTCCTCGACCAGGTCGAGCACGGTACCCGCCATCCGGAACCAGCCGGGGAGGTGGACCTGGACCGGCAGGCCGGTCTCCGCCTGGGCCACCAGGGCACCGCGCAGGCTGACCTGCTCGGCCGGCGTCAGGTCGGCGCTGACCCCGATCTCGCCGATGATGCCGGGCCGGACACCGTCCTCACCGTCGTGCAGGTCGGCCAGGATCCGCTCGGTCACGCCGTCGGCGCCGAGGTCCACCACATCGACCGGGTGGGAGGATTCGAGGTAGAACCCGGTGCCGGCGACGACGTGGACGCCGGTGACCTCGGAGATCCGGCGCAGGCCCGCGAGGTCGCGGCCGATCCCCCAGCCGGTGGTCTCGACGACGGTACGCCCGCCCAGCGCCGCGAAGCGTCCGAGCTCCTCGGCGGCGACGGCCACGTCGTCCAGGGCGAGGTTGGCCCGGTTGCCGAAAGGGTCCTGACGCAGCTCCCACCCGATCTCCTCGGCAACCGGCGCGGTCGCGAACTCGTCGGGGTCGATCCCGATCGACTCGCTGCGCGTCCACCAGGAGGAGACGTCGTTGAGCAGGTGCTCGTGGGTCAGCGTGGTGCCGAGGTCGTCGACGGGGACGGGCCCGCGCACGGTCTGCACCGTGGGTACGGAGGTGGTGTCGGTGGTCACCGGCCTCAGCCCCGCTGCCCGGAGATGCGCCCGAAGAGCTTGGCGTTCAGCAGGATGGCCACGATCAGGATCAGGCCCTGGGTGATCGGCACCCAGTAGACGTCGACGCGGAGCAGGACCAGGCCGTTGCTGATGACGCCGAGGGTGACCGCGCCGATCGCGGAGCCGACGATCGACCCCTTGCCGCCCATGAGGGCCGTGCCTCCGAGCACGACCGCGGTGATCACCTCGAGCTCGAAGAGCGTCCCGGAGTTCGACGACCCGCTGGCCAGGCGGGTCGCGGTGACCACACCGGCCAGGGCGGCCGCGAGGCCGGTGAGGGTCAACACGGCGAGCTGGATCTTGCGCACGTCGACACCGGCCCGGCGCAGCGACTCGGCGTTGGAGCCGACCGCGACGACGTAGCGGCCGAAGCGGGTGTGGTTGAAGACGTACCAGCCGAGCGCCACCACGACTACCGCGATCCAGGTCGGGGTGTAGAGACCGGCCAGCTTCCCGTTGCCGATCGGCAGCAGGGCCTCGGAGGTGATCGGGGTCGAGTAGCCGTCGGTGATCAGCAGCGCGAGGCCGCGGACGGCGGTGAGCGCAGCGAGCGTCACGATGAAGGACTGGAGCTTGCCGTAAGCGGTCAGTGCCCCGTTGAGCGCCCCGATTCCGAGGCCGAGGACCAGGGTCAGCAGCAGCGCCACCAGCGGGCTGCGGGTCTCGGCAAAAATCGCGAGGGCCGCCGCGGTCAGCCCGAGGATCGAGCCGACGGACAGGTCGATGTTGCCGGTGGTGATGACGAAGGTCATCGCGACCGCGACGATCACGGTCGGCGCGACTTGGCGGGCGACGTTGACCAGGTTGTTGGTGCTCAGGAAGGCGTCGGTCTGCAGGCTGAAGAAGACGAGCAGCACGACGAGCACGGCGGAGATCGACAGCACCCCGAAGTTGCGGGTGACGAACTCCTGGCGGGTCCCGCGCCGGTTGGGTGTGGCGGGGGCGGCAGCGGTCTGAGTGCTCATGGCGTCACTTCCCCATCATGGCGTTGACGAGACCGCCGAGGTCGGTCTCGGACGGGGCCAGCTCGCGGTGCGCGACCCCTTCGTGGAGGACGACGAACCGGTCGGCAACCTCGAAGAGGTCCTGGAGGCGGTGGGTGATCAGCACGACGCTGACCCCGCGGTTGGAGACGTCGCGGATCAGCTGGAGGGTCATCTCGACCTCGCGCGCGGCCAGGGCGGCGGTGGGCTCGTCCAGGACGAGCACCTTGGGCTCGAAGGTCACGGCCCGGGCGATGGCGATCGCCTGGCGCTGGCCGCCCGACATGTTGCCGACCAGCCGACGGGTGTCGGTGATGCGGATGTGCAGGGTGGCCAGGTCCTTCGCGGCCTCCTCGTGCATCCTCTTCTGGTCGAGGCGGCGGCTCCAGGGCCGGTAGATCTCGCGGCCGAGGAACAGGTTGCCTGCGACGTCGACGTCGTTGCAGAGTGCGAGGTCCTGGTAGACCATCTCGATCCCTGCGGCCCTGGACGCCCGCGGGCCGGAACCGGGCAGCGGCGCGTCGTCGACGAGGATCTCCCCCGCGTCGGGCACCACGGCGCCGGCCAGCATCTTCATGAGCGTCGACTTGCCGGCACCGTTGTCGCCCACGAGGCCGACCACCTCGCCGCGGCCGATGGTGAGATCGACGCCCTGGAGGACGTCCAGCGCGCCGTAGCTCTTGCGGATGCCCCGCATCTGGACGCGGGGCATCGCGACGTCCCGGACCTCGGGGCTCACTCGAAGATCTCCCGGTAGGGGTCGACGTTGCCCTGGGTGACGATGGTGATCGGGACGTCGATGAATCCGGACGGCTCCTCGCCCTCCAGGATCGCGGCGAGCTCGTTGACGGCCTCGACACCCTCCTGGCGGGGGTCCTGCTGGATCACGGCGGTGACCAGGCCGCTGTCGATGCCCGCGATCACCTCGGCCGTGAGGTCCCAGCCGATGACCTTGGTGTCGTCAGCGGGGTCGAGGGCCGCGACGGCACCGACCGTGGCGGGCTCGCCGGTCGTGTAGACGAAGTCGAGGTCCGGCTGGGCGGTGACGAGGTTCTGCGCCGCGGTGGCGGCCTGCTCCTGGACGTTCTCGCCGTCGACGGCCTGGGTGAAGGTCGCACCGGCTCCGTCGACGACCTCGCGGAAGCTGTCCTCGCGCTGGTTCTGGATGAAGGAGCTGCGGGCATCGACCGCGCCGTAGCTCGCGCCCTCGGCCAGGCCCTCGTCGACGACCCACTGACCGGCCTCGGCGCCGGCGGCCTCGTTGTCGACACCGACGAAGGTGTCGACGGCGCCCTCCTCGAGCTCGGCGTCGATGGCCACGGTGCGGATTCCCTGGGACGACGCCTGCTCGACGGCGGGGAGGACGCCGTTGACGTCGATGGCGACCACGATCAGGCCGGTGACGCCCTGCGAGACGAAGTTCTCGATGTCGCTGTTCTGCTTCGCCGAGTCGTTGTTGGCGTTGGCGATCTGCAGGTCGCAGCCGGCCTCGTCCGCCGCCTCCTGGGCGCCCTCGTTCATCTGGGTGAAGAAGGTGGCGGTCTGGTTGATCTGGGTCATGCCGATCACGCACTCGTCGGCCGGCGCACCGGCCTCGCCGGTGGTGGGCTCCTCGTTGCCGGTGCTGCACGCAGCGAGCGTGAGGATCGCGGCGGACGCCGTAGCGACCATGCGGAAGTGTCGGGTCATGAGATGTCCTCGCCTGGGTCGGAAATCGATTACCGAGAGGGCTGCACTCTAAGCACCTCCGGTCGATAGCGTCCAGGGTCGAAGGGAAATCGATATCCTGGCGTTCCTGTTCCGTCACCCGCCCAAGGAGGCGACATGGCCGTGGCCCGCTCCGCCACGATGGCCGACGTCGCCCGGCTGGCAGGCGTGTCGGTGGCAACCGTCTCCCGGACGCTCTCGGGCACCCGCGCGGTCGATCCCGCCATGCAGCAGCGGGTCACCACGGCCGCAGCCCAGCTCGGTTACCAGGTCAACCTGGTCGGGCGAGCTCTCCGGCAGACCCGCACGTCGACGGTCGGGCTGGTCGTCCCCGACCTGGACAACCCGTACTTCTCCGCGCTGGCGCAGCAGCTGTCGCGAGCCTTCTCCGACTCGGGCACCGACCTCCTGGTCTTCAGCGCGGACGGATCCCTTGATACCGAAGCACGCGGGATCCGCTCGTTTCTCGGCCGTCAGGTCGACGCCCTCGTGCTGATCCCGGTGCACGAGCAGCGCAGCGAGGCCTCGGTAGAGACGGCGGCGTCGGCTGTGCACACGATCCAGCTGGACCGCCGGGTCCCGGGCACCGCCGCCTCGTACGTCGGAGTGAGCAACCGCGACGGCATGCGTCTGGTCCGGGACCACGTGGTCGCGGCCGGCGACCTCGTCACGCCCCCCGTGGTCTACGTCGGCGCCTCTCCCGACTCGTCCTCGGCACACGAGCGACTCGACGGCGCGCGCCGTTGGTTCTCCGCGGAGGTCCCCACGCTGCTAGGCGACTTCTCCGCGGCGTGGGGACGACAGGCAGCGGCCCGCATCCTCGCCGACGGATGGACCGGCGCCACCATCGTCACCGCGGCCGACGTGATCGCTCTCGGGGTGCTCGCGCACCTGCTTCACCAAGGCCGGTCGGTGCCCGGCGACTTCCGGGTGATCGGTTTCGACGGGATCGGCGCCGCGGCACTCGCGCACCCGTCGCTCACGACCGTTCGTCAGCCCGTGGAGCAGATGGCCCGCAGCATCCGCGCCCTGATCGAGACCGACGACGCCCGCTCGTCACGGTGGTTCGAGCCCGACCTCGTACTGGGGGCGACCAGCCCCGGGCCCGGATCTGGGCATACCTGAGG
>JBASAN010000535.1:0-3614 GCA_049650625.1 Ornithinimicrobium sp. | reverse complement strand
GTGTTGAAGAGTCCGAACGTCCTGCGCCCGGTCTCGCGGTCGGTATCAGTCAGCTCGGCGTGTATCAGGACCCACGGACCCACGTCACCATCTAGGACCTCTGCGTACAAGAAGTCATCCGGGATGTCTACGACGCCGTCCAGCAACCAGTCCCGGTCGTCCTGGGGCGCCCTGAGCGCCCAGCTTGGGACCGTGACGGGTACCTGCGGTGACGACTGAGGGAATGTGGGATCGATGTCGACTTCAAGCCACGGGATCCGACTTCCCTGCGCAGCGAGCTGACCGGAGACCAGGTAGAACCCGATCCATCCGTACTTCTTGCCGTATCGCTCGACGCGTCCCGGATTTCGGTCCATGCCGCGACGTCCAGCGGAGGAGTCAACATCGCCGAAGGGCTCCTCGCGCCATCCCAGTTCGTAGACCACGCCGAGCACCTGCGCTGTCGCGTCCGCGTGACCTCGGTGCTCGTTGTCGTAGTTCCTGCGGTCGTCGAAGAGCCGGCCGATGGTGTAGTTCCCGAAGTCCATCTGGAGGGTGTGGTCCACCTCCGTCCGTCGTGGGTCACCCTCAGCCAAAGGCTCGGGGAGCGTGGCGTCGGCGAAGACAATGCCGTCGACGGCATCACCCGGCACCGCCCGGGGATAGTGCTGGCGGGAGAAGTTGAAGGTGCTGGCGATGTAGTAGCGGATCAGGCGGTGGTAGGTGGGTGCGGACGGCTCCGGCCCGGCGACAATCCGCAGCAGGCCATCGAGGTAGGCAGCCAGGATCTCCTCGAACCTGGCGTGGTACTGCTGGTGGGCGGTAGCAATTCCGTAAGCCGATGCGACCATCCGCTCGCCGACATACGGATCGTTGACGGCGAGTGCATCGAGAGCCAGCGCGAACAATCCGGCAGCGTCGTGGCGGCCGTACCAGTACAGCGCCGCGGTAGCCGCGTCGCGAAGGTCGCGGACGGTGCTGGTCAACACCCACATGAGCCACCGTGCCCGCAAAGCATCTCCCGCGGTGCGCCTGGTGTCGCTCTGCCAGTGGGCCCGGAGCGCGCGCACGTCCGAGAGAGCTGCGCCTTGATCGGTCCTGAGCCACTCGGTCCACAGCAGGTCACGGTCCCAGACGGCCATCGGGGCAAGCAGCGAGTCGAGGAACACTGCGTTCAACGGGTGCGACTCCGCAGCGCGGACTGACTGAAGGCCCGTCCAGAACGTCCGGCTACGGGCGAGGGATGGCAGATTCCTTACAAACGCGTCAACGGTATCGGTGCCGATGGTCGCCGCCCGGAGCGCCGTGGTGCGCAGCAACGCCCCCTTCGCAACCGACGGGTCGAGCGCCTGCCAAAGGTGCCCTCGACCCGACTCAGGCAGGACGTAGGCGAGACCATCGAGAATGTCCGTCGCGAGCGGATGCCGCTCCTCGCTGCGGCTGGCCAACCGAGCGGTGACTTCTGGCGTACGGAGGGAGTCGACGAACACCTGTCCCCCAGACGTGACCACCGCCGACGCGACAATGTGTCCTGCGAGAAGGTCATAGGCGACCGCGACCCTCGAACCATCATCGGAAGCACGTCGCGCTCCACGAGTCTGCGGGACCTCGTCCAGCGGCGCCTGACGGATGAGGACACCCTCCTGTTCCAGCGCGGTCAGGATGCTGTCGTTCCAGCGCCGCTCCGTGTCGCCGAACAATTCGCGTGTGCGGCCCTTCCCAACGTCGCGAGCAGTGGTCTCCCACATCTCGATCCCGAACTGGTCGAGCGCTTCCAGTACGTCCTCTCGGCTGAGTTGGTGGTTCAGTTGCTCGATCCGCTCGGCCACGTGAAGGAGATACGCGTCGAACATCTCGTTCAGGGAGCGGGGGAGATCCGCGAGCGCCACCCAGTCCTTACGATCGGGGTTGGCGACCGAGGAAAATATCCTGAGGGCTAACGGCCGTCGCAGCAACTCGCGCGGAAGGTCGGCCCCGCGCGCGTCGATCTTGAAGTACTCGAAGTATTTCCCCGCAACCTCGTCCAGGTTTTCGTAGAACCCTTCGAGTTCGACGAAGTCATCTATCGATGACGGGATGGAGCTCGGCACGAACTCACCGCGGATCGTACATATGACCAGCACCGAGGAGTACTTCTTCAGCAGCGCGTGCAACCTGCGCAGGAGCGGTCTCCAATCCGCGGGCGACTCGGATTCGTTTAGGCCGTCGATGACGATCGGGATCCTGCACCGTGCCCTGGACGCGGCGGCGTCGACTGCTGCAAGGAGCGCCTCGAACGTTTCCATCGGCTTGCCCGCCAACGAGACCTGGGACGCGAAGCGATCGAGCGTGTCCCGGGTACTAAGCAGACGCCCGTGTAGAAGGACACCTGCCGGCCTGTAGGGCGTGTCAGTCGTCAACTTCGCAGCGAGCTGGGTCTTTCCATAGCCGGCGTCGCCCGTCACGACCGCAAGGCGAACCTGCAACTCGTCGAAGACGCCCTTCGCGAGGTTGCCGGCGCGGCGGGCATGCGCGACCAGATTCGTGCATGCGAGCGAAGCGGGATGGTTCATGGCCCTCAATCGGCGCAACACCGGCGGCGTGTGTGGCGGTGACGTCGGAACCGCAACCTCGTCTATCTCCAACCAGCTGCCATCACCATCGGGGCTGAGCCGCTCGTGGGCCTTTGCGAGCAGGTGGCGGATCGTCGCCGCCGTCATTAGAAGTTCTTCGAGCTCTGCCTGCATCGGCTCAGGAAGCGGGCTCGCGGCCACCGCCCGCCGGATCAAGGCGGTGAACGTTTCGATCTCGGAGCCGATGGCCGCCAGATGTGTCCAGGCTTCCGGCTCGGCCAGCATCCGCCGAATCGCCTCTTCGGCCTCGGTGGTCTGGTGTACCTCCGGGAACCAACGCTCGCTGACCTCCTCGACTGACCCTCCCTGAAGTTCCTCCAATCGATGCGGCGTGAGGATGAGATCGCCGAAGAACGCCTCCCGCAGCAGCGCTGCATCGCCGGTGAGTAGAGCGGAGAGCTCTTCGGCGACCGCATTGTGAAGCCGGAACCCAGACTCCAGCTCGTCGTCGTACCACTTTTGATCGGTCGGGGTTAGCGGCCGTCGCGTGCACAGCACCCAGTCCGTCAGCCCCGGCAGGTACTTCTTCGTCTTCTGCAGCGAGTCCTCGACATCAGTCCGCCGGTTGACGCCGATCTGAGTGCCGGAGCCGAACTTCCACCACTTGGTCTGCCACCCGTACCAGCGCCCAGGCTCGCCGAGGTCACACTCCTGCTCCAGCTCGAGATGGAACTCCACACCCGGCTGTTGGGCGCGCGCACGGAACCGTCCGTACCGGGCGTAGTTCTGCTTGATTGCTCCGCGCCACAGCAGCTCGAAATTGGTCGTCGGGTCGCCCGGCAGTTCCTCGAATCGTTCCCAGTTCAGTTCCGTCATTAGCACCACAACCTGACGTGGGGCCCCTCTTGCGTGGGAGAAGACAGGTCACGGCTGCGGCTCATCGAGGTCACGTCGCCCGCCCGTGCCCGGTGTCCTTGAAGTCGTGGCCGGAGTACATCTCCAGCTTTGCGCCTTTGTCTAGGAGCACCTTGACGAACGCGATGACCTCAACCTCTTCGGTCTCGACCACAATCTGGTCACCCG
>JBASAN010000534.1:0-8776 GCA_049650625.1 Ornithinimicrobium sp. | reverse complement strand
CCTCAGGGGTGACCTTCACAGCCACTCCGACTGGTCCGACGGCGGCTCCCCCATCCAGGAGATGGTGGCCAGCGCGATGGAGATCGGTCACGACTACCTGGCGCTGACCGACCACTCCCCCCGGTTGACCGTGGCCAACGGTCTGACCCCGGAGCGGCTGCGCAAACAGCTTGCGGTGGTCGACACCATCAACGAGGCGCTCGCCAGCAGTGAGTCCGGCTTCACACTGCTGAAGGCGATCGAGGTCGACATCCTCGACGACGGCTCGCTGGACCAGAGCGCTGAGCTGTTGGACGCCCTCGACATCCGCGTCGCGTCCGTCCACTCCAAGCTGAAGATGGATTCCGGCTCGATGACCCGGCGGATGGTGGCGGCCGCCACGCTGCCGCATACCAATGTCCTCGGGCACTGCACGGGACGGCTGGTGGAGGGCAGCCGGGGCAAGCGTGCCCAGAGCGTCTTCGACGCCCCGGCCGTCTTCGAGGCCTGCCGGGACCACGACACTGCCGTCGAGATCAACTCGCGGCCCGAACGCTGCGACCCACCCGATGACCTGCTGGCCCTGGCTCTGGAGACCGGCTGCCTGTTTGCCATCGACACCGATGCCCACGCACCCGGCCAGCTCGACTTCCAGGCCTACGGCTGCGAGCGCGCCCAACGGCTCGGCGTGCCCCCCGAACGTATCGTGAACACCTGGGCGCTACCCGACCTGATGGCCTGGGCCAACCCCGGTCGTTGAGTTTTTGACATTGCTTGCCCGTCACGTATTCTCTCTCCTTGTCCTCGACGGATCTTTAGAGCGCTTGCACGAGGGGCCGTCAATGACACGTCCCCATCGTCTAGCGGCCTAGGACTCCGCCCTTTCACGGCGGCAACACGGGTTCGAATCCCGTTGGGGATGCAGTGTGTACTCAACGAGGAGTACAGGCTGGAAGTATGATCGCAAGGCCTACCAAGGCCCCGTAGCGCAGTTGGTTAGCGCGCCGCCCTGTCACGGCGGAGGTCGCGGGTTCGAGTCCCGTCGGGGTCGCAGCGTCAGACCGCTGCACGTCACTCAACTAGAGTGGGGTGCAGCGGATTTTTCGCTCACGACAAGTGAACAGATGGCCAGGTAGCTCAGTTGGTACGAGCGTCCGACTGAAAATCGGAAGGTCGGCGGTTCGACCCCGCCCCTGGCCACGCGCGAAAGCCGCGGGTCTGCCCCTGAAGCACCTGCGGCTTTCGTAATCTCTGGGGTCAGGATGAGGGTCGTGGCTGGGAGTCGTACCGTGGGCGGGTACGCATAGATCCCGACGCAGGAGGGCAACACCGATGAGCCGTGTGAGCGTGACCAACGAAGGCAGCCAGGTCGAGCTGGAGGTCTCCGACTCCGGTGGATCAGGCCGGCCGGTGGTGCTGATCCACGGGTGGCCCCTGAGCCACGAGGCGTGGTCGGATCAGACACCGGCCCTGACCACCGCGGGCTATCGCGTGGTGTCCTACGATCGGCGGGGCTTCGGCGGATCCGACAAGCCCGAGGGTGGATACGACTACGACACCCTCAGCGACGATCTCGCCGGTGTGTTGGAGTCCCTGGACCTGAGCGACGTGACGTTGGTCGGCTTCTCGATGGGTGGGGGCGAGGTCGCTCGGTATGTCGCCCGTCACGGACAGGACCGGCTGCACAGCGTGGTCTTCGCCTCGGCGGTGCCGCCCTTCATGCTGCATACCGACGACAACCCGGAGGGTCCGCTCGAGCGTGAAGCCGCTGACGAGATGAAGCAGGGCGTTCGCGACCAGGGCGCCGAGTTCTACGAGGGCTTCACCACCAACTTCTTCACCGCCGGGGAGGAGCTGCAGGTCTCTCAGGACCAGCTGGCCACTGCACGCCGTCTGTGCGGACAGGCCGACGAGACAGCCGCTGTGGAGTGCATCGAAGCCTTCGCCGCCACAGACTTCCGCGACGATCTCACCCATCTCACGGTGCCCACGCTGGTGCTTCACGGCAGCGCCGACGGCATCGTCCCTTTCGAGAACTCGGGCATGCGCACCAGTGAGATCGTGGAAGGCGCACGGGTGCATGTCATCGACGGTGGGCCACACGGGGTCAACGTGTCGCACCCGAGCGAATTCAACCTCGCGCTGCTCAGCTTCCTGGAGGACTGACGGCGACCCCGCTCAGACCGGGAGCGGGAAGAGTCAGGAGTCGCCCAACAGGGTATGGCGAATCAAGGCGTGCAAAGTCCGTAGCCCATCGCGGGAGAGGACGGACTCTGCATGCCCCTGGATGCTGGCCACCCCGGCTCCGCGAAGGCCGACCACGGCGTCGTGGATGTCGTCCACGGCGACGGCGAGCGGCGTGACCTGCCCGTTGCGGGGCAGCTCGGCGGGGCCGGGGCGAGCCACGAAGGTGTTGTAGAAGCCGATCCGCGCCGGCGTTCCCCACAGGTCCACCGGAATCTGCACCCCCTGGTTCGGACGGGCCAGCTTGGTGATCCTCATCCCGGCCAACGAGGCCAGCACCTGATGGCTCAGGCAGACGGCGAGTAGCGGGCGGTCGGCGTCCAGTCGGGCCTGCATCAGCGTCCGGATGTGCGTCATCCGCGGATCATCGGCATGCTCAGGATCACCAGGCCCTGGGCCGAAGAGCACCAGGTCGACGTCATCCAGGTCGCCGACCTGCACGCCCTCCCAACGGCGGACGTGCGCAGCCATCCCGAAGTGCCGGACCTGGTGGGCCAACATCTGCGTCCACATGTCCTCGGCGTCGACCACCAGCACGGACCGGCCGGCGAGATCGGGGTCGGGGCGCTCGGCCTGCGGTGACATCCAGAAGGCGGAGAGCACGTCGTTGCGGTCTGCCAACGCCTGCTCGACCCCGGCCAGCGAAGCCAGGTCGACGGCATACGACAACTCCCGACGTGGGCGCAGCCCGAGGGCCGCAAGCATCCCACTCGCCTTTGCCGTGGTCTCGGCGACCTCCGAGACGGGGTCACTGTGGCGCACCAGGGTGGCCCCGGCGCTGACCTTGACCACACCGTCGCCGAACAGGTGCGCGGTGCGGATCAGGATCGGGGCGTCCAAGTGCTCCAGCCCGTCGTCGTCGCACTTGATCAGCGCCAGCACCCCCGCGTAGTAGCCGCGCCCACCCGGCTCGTGCCGAGCGATCACGCTGCAGGCGTTCTCCATCGGCGACCCGGTCACCGTAGGGGCGAACATGGTCAGCCGCAGCACGTCGCGGGGGTCGGACTCGGCCAGCCCGTCGAGGAGGTACTCGGTGTGCGTCAGATGGGCCATCTGCTTGAGGTACGGGCCGGTGATTCGCCCCCCGTGGGTGCAGATCTGCGCCATCATCTTCATCTCTTCGTCGACCACCATGAAGAGCTCTTCGGTCTCCTTGGTGTCCTTGATGAAGGCCCGGAACTCCGGCTCCACCTCGGCTTCGTCCATCGGGTGGCGAAACGTCCCGGAGATCGGGTTCATCCGCACCCGCCCGTCCTGGACGCTGACGTGGCGCTCGGGGGTGGCACCCACCAGCGTGTGGCCGGGGGTATGCACGGCGAAGGTCCAGTAGGCGTTGCGCTCGTCGCGGATCAGGGTGGCCAGCCAGGTCAAGGCGGCGTCGCAGGGTCGGCTGTCGATGTGGCCGAGGACATCGCGACGGATGACGAAGTTGGCGCCCTCGCCGTTGCCGATCTCGTCCTCGATGACCCGGGTGACGATCTCGGCGTAATCCTCGTCGCTCACGCTGAACCGCTCGTCAAGGACGTCGATGGCCTCGATCTCGACCGCGGCCAGGCGCTCGGACAGTTGCGCCACCGGGACCCGCTCGTAGCCGGTGGCCGCCAGCACCCGGAGGGGCGTTCCGTCGTCGTGGACATCGAAACCGCGCTCCGCGATCTGGCGGAATGGCACCAAGGTGAGTGTCGGCATACCGGGTCGCGCCGCGGGGATGTCCGCGAGCAGGTCGAGGTCCTCGATGTCACCCACGAGCACCTCGGCGCTGTCTTGCCCCTCGCGCACCAGGATCGCCCAGGCCAGACCGGCGGGGTCGGCGAGGACAGCATCGAGCAACGGGTACGGCGAGGGCATGGACGCCAGTCTGCCACCGACCCTGCGGCGGCCGGCCACCACAACCGACGTCAGAGGCTCGCCCGACCGACCTGTCCCCGTGCTGCAGTGTGGGGAAGGTGCGACCCGATCAGGCCACACCGACCCCACAGACGCGCTCAGGAGCGGACGAAGCCGACTACGGGGCCTGCTGCGGTGCGGGGGCGGGGGCCTGTTCCTGGGCGGGCGCCGGAGCAGGCTCTGGGGCCGGTGCAGGCTCCTCAGCGGGCACCGGCGCCGGCGCATCCTCCTCGGCGGGCACGTCCTCCTGTGCCTCGTCCTGCGCAGGCGACTGCGGGTCCGTCGGAACCGGGTCCGGGTTCTGCACGTCCTGCTCCGGGGTCACACCCTCCTGCCCGTCCCGGGCGGGGGCCTGATCCTGCTGCTGTTCTCCCTGATCCGTGTCTGTCCCGTCGATCTGAGCCGCTGACCTGACGACCCCGGAGAGGGATGTCCCGACCGAGGAGTCGCTGGTGCCACCGGTGTAGGTCGAGACTGCGCGTCCGGTCGACAGCTCAAAGGCCAGGATGATCCCCATCGTGATGGCGAACAGGGCGGCGGTCAGGGCCGCAATCCGCTTCCACGGCAGGCCCTGCAGCGACGAGGTCATCGACTCTGCCTCAGCGTCCACATCAAGAGCAGCGGGCTCCTTCATCGGGGTCGGCTGGACTCGCTTCGACTCCGGCTGCGGACCCCCGGCCATGACACTCTCCCTGGCACGCGCCCGGCGGGTCTCCGTCAGGATCTTGGCCTCCGCCACCCGATCCCGGGTCACCTTCATGGTGTGCGCGTAGAGGGCGCCCCCAACGGTGATGCACACACTTCCCAGGGCGGCCCCGAGCAAGGTGCCGGCCGCACCCAGGGTCGACAGCACCACGGCTGAGGAGACGGCCCCCAAGGAAGCCCCCACGACGTTGAACCAGTTGATTTCCAGACGATCTTGCGTAGTCACGCTTCTGACTATCCGCGCCCCGCCGAGGGCCGCCAAACGGCAGACGGTGACTTCGTGCTCAGGGGGTGAGCAAGATCTCAGCTTCGGACTCAGGCCAGGCGGATGAGACCCGCAGCGCCCGCGTCGAATCCACAGACCCGTTCGTAGAAGTCGGCGATGCGCGGTTCGTAGTCGACGTGCATGTAGTGGCACCCCAACGTGCGCGCCTCTTCGACGGCACGCATCACCAGACCCCGGCCGACGCCGAGACGCTGATGCGTGGGAGCGACCACCGTGTCGAGCAGCACCGCGTGGGCTCCTCCGTCGCCGATCACGTTCACGAAACCGATGAGCCGATCATCTCGGTGCGCCGTGATCCAGCAGATGCTGTGCCGTTGCAACCGCCGAGACCACGGCACGAAACCAGACCCACTGGCTCGGAAGGCCAGCCGGTGCAGCTGGGTCAGCTCGTCGTCGTCGACCGGTCCATCGACGCGGAAGATCGTCTCCGCCGCAGCGGAATCGGACCGACAGGCTTGCTGGTCCGGCAGTCCGTTCGGCGTCATGAGCCCATCCTCAGTGATCCCAGCGTCGGGGGCCATCACGGGGAGGTCACGATCGGATAACCGATCGGAGCAACGACAAGCAGGAAGGGTGCCGACGCCTGCGGCTACGGTGCGTCTATGGCCTGCCCACACTTCGCCGCCAAGTCGCGGTCCTCGCTGCCCTCGGCCGGCGCGGGATGCGCCGCATACCGGAGTCGTTGAGGGTGGCGGGCAGACGTTCCGGTGCCCCGGACACCAGGGCCGAGATTGTGTCGGCTGCTCGGACCGAGTTCTCCAGCAAGGGATACGACGGGACGTCCCTGCGTGCCGTGGCGCGGGCGGCCCGAGTCGACCCATCGCTGATCCACCATTATTTCGATGGCAAAGAGGGGTTGTTCCTCGCGGCGCTGGAGGTGCCGTTCGATCCACGCCCCGAGCTGGCCCGGGTCCTGGTGGGCCCGCGCGAGGAGATGGGGGCGAAGCTGGTCGCTCTGGTGCTGTGGCTGTGGGACGACCCCGAGCGACAGGGGCTGTTTCTGACGCTGTTGCGGTCGTCGTTCACGACCGCAGAGGGCACCGCGTTGATCCGGGACGGGGTGCTGCGCACCGTCTTGTCCGAAGTAGCGGCACGGGTGCCGATGGACGACCCGGGGTCCCAGCTGCCCCTGGTGGCCAGCCAGACCGGCGGACTCATCATGACCCGCTACCTACTCCGCCTGGAGCCGATCGCGTCCATGCCCGCCGCCGACCTGGTCGCCATCTACGGTCCCATCGTGCAGGGGTTTCTCGACGGCAAGAAGGGTTGACAGGACCGAACCCCTGAGTATATTCATCATGTGGTGAATAAAGACGCAGCGATCGAGGTAGCGGGCCTCCACGTGCGACGCGGTGGGCGCGACGTGCTGCCCACACTGTCCTGCTCGTTGCGCGCCGGGGAGATCACCGGCCTGCTCGGCCCCTCCGGCTGCGGGAAGTCGACCCTGATCCGAGCCATCGTCGGAGTCCAGAAGGTCGAGTCGGGCACGGTCACCGTGTTGGGCCATCCTGCGGGCTCGGCCGAGCTGCGACATCGGGTCGGCTACGTCACCCAGGCCCCGAGCGTCTACGCCAACCTCTCGGTGAACGACAACGTCGCCTTCTTCGCCCGCGTGCTGAATGCTCCACACGACGAGGTCGACGAGGTCGTCGACCGAGTCGGACTAGGCAGTCATCGCCACTCCCTGGCGGGGAACCTCTCCGGTGGTCAGCTCAGCCGCGCCTCTCTGGCGGTCGCCCTCCTGGGCAATCCGCCGGTGTTGCTGCTGGATGAGCCGACGGTCGGCCTGGACCCCCTCCTGAGGGTGGAGCTGTGGGACATGTTCCGCCGGCTGGCCGAGGACGGCACCACCCTGTTGGTCTCCAGCCACGTGATGGATGAGGCCGTCCTGTGCGATCGGCTCCTGTTGATGCGGGAGGGCGAGGTGCTTGCCGCCGACACGCCACAACGACTGATGGAGACAACCGGTCACGACAACGTCGGTGACGCCTTCCTCGAGCTGGTCCGCAACGCCGCAAGGACGACGACATGAACCCTCGCATCGCTCTGGCCGTGGCGCGGCGCGTGCTGCAGCAGCTGCGGCACGACCGGCGCACGGTGGCCCTCCTGCTGCTGGTGCCGTGCCTGCTGATGACCTTGTTGTGGTGGATCTACATCGACAACGAGCCGGTCTTCGACCGGGTCGGCGGACCGTTGCTGGTGGTCTTCCCGTTCACCATCATGTTCCTCATCACGTCGGTGACGACTCTCGCTGAGCGGACCTCCGGCACCCTGGAACGGCTCTTGTCGATGCCGATGAACAAGATCGACTTCCTCCTGGGGTATGCCGTGGCCTTCGCCGTGGTGGCGGTGGTGCAGTCGGCGTTGACCAGCTCCCTGGCGGTCTGGGTGTTGGACCTGCAGATCTCCGGAAGCGTGCTGAGTCTGATGGTGATCGCGGTGCTCAACTCGGTGCTCGGCACCGCCCTGGGCCTCTTCGTGTCCGCGTTCGCCCAGACCGACTTCCAGGCCGTCCAGTTCATGCCGGCCTTCGTGCTGCCTCAGATCCTGCTGTGCGGACTGATCGCCCCTCGCGACACGATGCCTACCGTGCTCAGCACGATCTCCGACTTCCTCCCCCTGTCCTACGCGGTGGACGCCATCAACGAGGTGACCTCCAGCCCCACATGGTCCAGCGACCTCACGATGAACGCGCTCGTGGTCGCGGCCTTTGCTGCCGGCGCCCTAGTGCTCGGTGCCGCCACCCTGCGTCGCCGCTCGGAGTAGACAGCAGGGGCGCCGATCGCGTCGGCGCCCCTGCGGAGTCAGTGGTTCTGTGTCAATGACGCAGACAACGCACCTCGCTGTCCGAGGGCCGTGTGCCACTGAGGTGCTTCATCGCTCGTTTGAAGTCCTCACACCGCTCTCGGTCCTCCCGCTCACTCGAGGCATATCCGATGAGCTTGGAGATGCGTCCCATATCCAAGGCGTCGGCAGGGCCGTTGGCGTGCCGATTGTCCTTCCAGTACCACCGTGCGATCTTGGCACTCCACGCCAACGACCGCGCCTTGTCCGGCGACGCGATCAGGTTGACCCCGAGCGCGTTGCCGGCCGCTCGATAGTTACGACCTGACCCTCGCTCTGCCAGGCCTGCGCCATATCCCGCACCATGCGCATGTGCTTCTCGGCATCCCTGGTCCGGGGAAGGTCACGAGGCTGACCGTCATCGTGGATGCCGGCGTTCAGGTGCGTGTTGATCAGCGTGACGTAGCGGCCGCTGGCACGGTGCTTGAAGCGCGCGCGAGTAATCCACCGCGGCGGGGGAACCGTCCCCGGGCCAGCGGTATCGCAGACGAAGACCGCCTTCTTCTCGCTACTGGGCATGAAGACGCTCCTGCGCGCAAGAATGGGGCATTCGCCGGCCCAGCCCGACGGCTTGAAGAGCGTCCAACCCTTGCGATCAGCCCAGTCACGCAGAATGGCCGTCCGGTCACTGCCCTGGCACTCCTGCAGGCCGATCAGGTCGGCATTCGAGGCGATGAGGTTTAAGTCGTGCCGGACATCTGCCGCGCTGAGGTCGTTCTTGATGTTCAGGGTGCCGACCCTGAACGTGCTCGTCGCCGCCGCTGCGGGCGCTGCCCCCGACAGCGAGGCGCCGAGCGCAATGGCCCCTGCGCCGAGCATCCCGAACGAACG
>JBASAN010000533.1:0-4958 GCA_049650625.1 Ornithinimicrobium sp. | reverse complement strand
GCTCGGGATGATCCGACATTGGAATCAGCAGATGCGCTTGGAGCTCAGCATGCCCCAACGTCGGGCCAAGCTGCGCAGCCGAGCGATCAATGTCGTTGGTGCTGTCGTCTCTCTCACGGTGCTGGTTGTCGTGATCTTGACCCGCTTTACCAATGGAGCAGGACTCTCCCTGCTCTTTATCGCCCTGCTCTGGATGGTGATGACCATGGTTGACCGCTACCACCGTCAGGTGCGCGAGGAGACAGCCCTGCCCTCGGACGAGACGCCGAAGCAGCCCGTCCCCGCACGCGTCCACGCGCTGGTCTACGTCGAGAAGCTCGACCGACCCACCCTCCAGGCGGTGGCGTTCGCCCGCGCCGCGCGTCCCCAGGTGCTCGAGGCCGTCACCGTGGACACGGTTCCTGAGCGCACGCACGCGCTGCGCCAGGAATGGGACCGACGCGATATGCCGATCGCTCTGCGGATCCTGGAGGCGCCCTACCGGGAGCAGGTCCGTCCCCTGATGGACTACGTGGGGCGGCTGCACCGGGACCGACCCCGCGACGTGATCGTGGTCTACCTGCCCGAGTTCGTCGGCAACAGTCGCTTCCGGTTCCTGACTCGCGACCGGGTCCGTGACCGGTTGCGAACCGATCTCCTGCGCACTCAGGGGGTGATGGTGGTGACCGTTCCCTGGCAAGGCAAGGGCGTGCGGCCCGCCGACACCAACCCGCATGACCACCCCGTCGACAGCACCCCGTCCGACCCCGGGGCGGGACCGCCGTTGCTGAACCCGGCGCGTGTCCAGGATCGATCCGTGCGCCGTGGATGAGCCGGAGGAGTGGGCGGTCGGGGACGCCTTCGAGGTGACGGTGGGCGCGGTGGCCCACGGCGGGCACTGCGTCGCCCGACACCAGGGGCGCGTCATGTTCATCCGGCATACCCTGCCCGGGGAGCAGGTCGTCGCGCGGATCACCGCCATCGGGAAGGGTGGGCGTTTCGTGCAGGCGGACGCCGAGACCGTCCTCGAGGCATCACCGGACCGGGTGGCCGCGCCCTGTGCCTACGCCGGGCCCGGCCGCTGTGGAGGGTGCGACTTCCAGCACGTGGGCCTGGCGGCGCAACGCGACCTGAAGACGTCGGTCGTGCACGAACAGTTCAGCCGACTGGCAGGGCTGAACCTCACGGACCATCTCGGACGGGACGTCGTCTGCGAGCCGATGCCCCGCGAGGTCGACGGGCTGGGATGGCGCACCCGGGTGGAGTTCGCTGTCGACCCGCACGAGCGGGCAGGCCTGCGCCGGCATCATTCCCGTGACATCATCGCCGTGGATGACTGCCTGATCGCGCACCCGAGCCTCCAAGCCCCAGTGGTGCTGGCGCGCCGATACCCGCGCACCGAGGCGATCGACGTCATCACCTCTGCGAGCGGGGTGGCCCGGGTCCCTATCCCGACTCCGCGGGGACCAGCGCGGGGGCAGGGCGCGGCAACCGGTCAGGACGCAGAGGTGCCGACCGTGACCGAGCAGGTGCCCCTTCCGGGTGGCGACGTGGCCTTCGAGCTCAGCGCCCGAGGGTTCTGGCAGGTGCATCCTGAGGCGGCGCAGACGTTTGCTCGTACTGTCCTGGAATTTCTCGCTCCAGCACCCGGCGAACGGGCTGTGGACCTCTACTCCGGGGTGGGCCTGTTCACCGTTGCCTTGGCCCAGGCGGTGGGCCGCACAGGGCGGGTCACCGCGGTGGAGGCTGACCACCGGGCGGTGCAGGACGCGAGGACCAACCTCGCTCCGTGGCCGCACGCCCGGGTGCGCTCGGGCCGCGTGGACCGTGCGGTGCGGGACATGGCGCGTAGCCACACCCGGGTCGACCTGGTCGTCCTCGACCCCCCACGGGTCGGCGCCGGCAAAGCGGTGTTGCGGGACGTGGCCCTGCTCGGTCCCCGCGCGGTGGTCTACGTGGCGTGCGACCCCGCGGCACTCGCTCGGGACACCGCATACCTGAGGGATCTCGGGTACGAGCTGGTCGGGCTACGGGTGCTCGACGCCTTCCCGATGACGCACCACGTCGAATGTCTGGCTCACTTCGAGCCGGTGCGAGAGACTAGAAATGTCGAGTGAAGTGAGTTATCTTGACGTCAAGATAAATACGAAACCCAAGAAGGAGTCGGCGTGAGCAACAACGACACCAACCAAGGCAACAGTTTCGACGCACGGGGAACGCTCGAGGTGGGCGATGCGAGTTATGAGATCTATCGGATCGGCGGCATCGAGGGTGCGTCCTCGCTGCCGTACAGCCTGAAGGTCCTGTTGGAGAACCTGGTGCGCACCGAGGACGGTGCGAACATCACGGCGGACCACATCACCGCGCTCGCGCAGTGGGACGAGGACGCTCAGCCGGACACCGAGATCCAGTTCACCCCGGCGCGGGTCATCATGCAGGACTTCACCGGCGTGCCGTGCATCGTCGACCTCGCGACCATGCGCGAGGCCATGGCGGACCTGGGCGGGGACCCGGGCAAGATCAACCCGTTGGCTCCGGCCGAGCTGGTCATCGACCATTCGGTGATCGTGGACGTCTTCGGCCGCCCGGACGCCTTCGAGCGCAACGTGGAGATCGAGTACGAACGCAATGGGGAGCGCTACCAGTTCCTTCGGTGGGGACAGAAGGCTTTCGAGGACTTCCTGGTCGTCCCGCCCGGGACCGGCATCGTCCACCAGGTCAACATCGAGCACTTGGCCCGCACGGTGATGACCCGCCCCAGCACGTCGGACCCGGACATCACCGTGGCCTATCCGGACACCTGTGTGGGCACGGACAGTCACACCACCATGGTCAACGGCCTGGGCGTGCTGGGCTGGGGGGTCGGGGGCATCGAAGCCGAGGCCGCGATGCTGGGGCAGCCGGTGTCGATGCTGATCCCGAGAGTCGTCGGTTTCAAGCTCACCGGGGAGATCCCCGCGGGTGCCACGGCCACCGATGTGGTGCTGACGATCACCGAGCAACTGCGCGAGCACGGCGCCGTGGGCAAGTTCGTCTAGTTCTACGGGGCCGGCGTCTCCGCCGTGCCGTTGGCCAACCGCGCCACCATCGGCAACATGAGCCCGGAGTTCGGCTCCACCTGCGCCATCTTCCCCATCGACGAGGTCACGCTGGACTACCTGCGGCTCACCGGTCGGTCCGACGAGCAGGTGGCGTTGGTCGAGGCCTACGCCAAGGAACAGGGCATGTGGCTCTCCGAGGGCGATGAGACGCACGCCCGGTACAGCGAGTACCTCGAGCTGGACCTGTCCACCGTCGTGCCCTCGATCGCTGGCCCGAAACGTCCGCAGGACCGTATCGAGGTGTCCCGGTCCAAGGAGCAGTTCCGCTCCGACCTGCGCAACTACGTCGACCACGAGGAAGGCTCCGCCAGCGGACCGTCCGACCTGGATGGCGAGCTCGACTCGACGTTCCCCGCCTCGGATGCACCCTCGACCGATGCCGACGACGCGTCCACGGAAGCCGCGAAGCCGCACCGCTCTGCGGTGCCGAGCGGTGGCACCGGCGATCGGGCCAGCAAGCCGGTCACGGTCACGGTCGACGGCGAGAGCTTCGAGATCGACCACGGCATCGTCGCGGTCGCTGCGGTGACAAGCTGCACCAACACCTCCAACCCCTCGGTCATGATGGCCGCCGCGTTGCTGGCCAAGAACGCGGTCGACCGGGGTCTGACCGTCGCTCCCTGGGTGAAGACGTCGATGGCACCGGGCTCCAAGGTGGTCACCGGCTACTTCGAGAAGGCTGGCATGTGGCCCTACCTGGAGAAGCTGGGCTTTCATCTCGTCGGCTACGGGTGCACGACGTGCATCGGCAACTCGGGTCCGCTGGCCCCGGAGATCTCCCAGGCCATCAACGACAACGACCTGGCGGTGACGGCGGTGCTGTCCGGCAACCGCAACTTCGCGGGTCGCATCCAGCCCGACGTGCAGATGAACTACCTGGCCTCGCCGCCCCTGGTCATTGCCTACGCGCTCGCTGGATCGATGGACTTCGACTTCGAGACGCAACCCCTGGGCGCCGACAGCGACGGCACGGACGTGTTCCTCAAGGACATCTGGCCCAACGCCCGCACTGTGGAGGAGACCATTGCCTCCTCGATCTCCCGAGAGATGTTCACCCAGGACTACGCCGACGTGTTCGCCGGTGACGAGCGGTGGACCTCACTGCCCACGCCCGAAGGTGACACCTTCGAGTGGGCCGATGAGTCGACCTACGTGCGCAAGCCCCCGTACTTCGACGGGATGGGCGCCGAGCCCGACCCGCTGCAGGACATCGACGGTGCGCGCGTGCTGGCTCTGTTGGGCGACTCGGTCACCACGGACCACATCAGCCCCGCCGGGGCCATCAAGGCCGACAGCCCCGCCGGGAAGTACCTCTCCGAGCACGGCATCGAGCGCAAGGACTTCAACTCCTACGGCTCACGGCGCGGCAACCACGAAGTGATGATCCGCGGCACCTTCGCGAACATCCGGTTGCGGAACCAGCTGCTCGACGACGTCCAAGGCGGGTTCACCCGTAACTTCCTGGCTGAGGGGGAGCAGAGCTCGATCTACGACGCAGCCCAGGCGTATGCCGAGGCGGGCGTGCCACTGGTGGTGCTGGCCGGTAAGGAGTACGGATCAGGCTCCTCCCGTGACTGGGCGGCCAAGGGGACCCGGCTGCTCGGGGTCAAGGCCGTGATCGCCGTGTCCTACGAGCGCATCCATCGCTCGAACCTGATCGGTATGGGCGTGCTGCCGCTGCAGTTCCCCGAGGGTGAGAGCGCCGAGTCGCTGGGACTGGACGGGACCGAGACGTTTGCGATCTCGGGGATCACGGCCATGAACGACGGTGGCGCCGTGCCGGACACCGTGTCCGTCACGGCCTTGCGTGACGGCGGAGACGAGGTGCAGTTCGACGCGGTCGTGCGCATCGACACTCCCGGCGAGGCGTCCTACTTC
>JBASAN010000532.1:0-20151 GCA_049650625.1 Ornithinimicrobium sp. | reverse complement strand
GTCCACAGCACCGGCGCCGCGACACCGAGAAACGGTGAGTTCTGACTGCGATGGCGAGGCACGGCAACACTCCTTGGGTCGACCCGGACCAACCGGTCGAACCTGTTGTATCGCAGAACCCTTCACCTGGCCAGGCACCAGGCCCGAGCGCCGGTGACCAAGGACGCCGCGACCGTCCCGCTAGAGCGTGGAGACGCGCTCGAGGGCGGAGTGGACGTCACCGACGAGGTCGTCGGTGTCCTCGATCCCGACGGACAGTCGGATGATGTTGTCCGGGACCTCGAGCTCGGTGCCGCGCACCGAGGCGTGGGTCATCTGAGCCGGGTAGTTCACCAGGGACTCGACCCCCCCGAGGGACTCAGCGAGCTGGAAGACCGAGGTCGACTCCGCGAAGGCGTGGGCCGCCGGTGCCCCACCGCGTAGGGCGAAGGACACCATCCCGCTGAACCGCCGCATCTGGCGCGCTGCCACCTCGTGCCCCGGGTGGTCCACCAAGCCCGGGTAGAAGACCTTCTCGACGGATGGATGCCCCACCAGGGACTGTGCGACCGCCTCCGCGTTGGTGCTGTGCTGCGCCATCCGGATGGCCAGGGTTTTGATGCCCCGGATCGTCAGGAACACCTCCCATGGGGCGGAGACCGCCCCGGCGGCGTACTGGATGAAGCCCACCTGCTCGGCGATCCGGTCATCGCTCGTGGCGACAAGGCCACCCAGGACATCCGAGTGACCCCCGAGGTACTTCGTGGCCGAGTGCACAACCAGGTCGGCACCGAGAGCCAGGGGCTGCTGCAGGGCGGGCGTGGCGAAGGTGTTGTCCACCACCACGACACAGTCCTGGGCGTGACCGATCTCCGCGACCCTCTCGATGTCGGTGATCTTCATCATCGGGTTGCTCGGCGTCTCCACCCACAACATGCGCGTCTCGGGGCGTATGGCGGCACGCACCGCCTCCACGTCACTCATGTCGGCGGTGCTCAGCTGCACCCCCCACGCGGCCAGGATCTGGTTGGCCAACCGGTGCGTTCCGCCGTAGACGTCGTTGCCCATCAGGACGTGGTCACCTGGTCGCAGCAACCCGCGCAGCACCGCATCCTCGGCAGCCAGCCCCGAGGCGAACGACAAGCCGTGGGTGCCGCCCTCCAGATCCGCGATTAGCTCCTGCAGCGCATCACGCGTCGGATTGGTCCCGCGGGTGTACTCGTAGCCGTTGCGCAGCCCGCCGACGTGCGTCTGCACGAAGGTCGAGGTCTGGTACACCGGTGGGATCACAGCCCCCGTGGTGGGGTCGAAGGCTTGTCCGGCGTGGATGGCGCGCGTGGCGAATCCGGTCATCAGCGAATCACTCCGAGAGAAAGGTCAACAGGTCAGGACGAGTCAGGACGGCCAACGGCTTGCCGTCCTGCGTCACCAACAACGCATCGCAGTCGGCGAATGCTTCCCGAGCCGCATGCACCGAGTCGCCGGCACCGATCAGCGGCATGCGCTCCCCGATGACCTGCGAGACGGCGTCGTTCATATGCACGTCGCCCCGGAACACCGCGTCCAGCAGCTCCTTCTCGTTGACGGCACCGACAACCTCGCCCATGACGACCGGGGGCTCAGCGCCCAGGACCACCAGCTGGGAAACGGCATACTCCGACATCATCGCGACCGCGTCCCGCACGGTGTCGCTGGGGTGGGCGTGCACCAGGGCGGGGACATCGCCGCTCTTGCTGCTGATCACGTCCCGAACGGTGGCCTCTTCGGTATCGGGCAGGAACCCGTAGCTGCGCATCCACCGGTCATTGAAGATCTTCGCGAGATAGCCGCGGCCGCTGTCGGGCAGGATCACCACCACGACATCGTCCGGCCCGAGCTCGCGGGCGGCGCGCAGCGCAGCCACGACCGCCATCCCGCAGGATCCACCGACCAGCAGTCCCTCCTCGCGGGCCAAGCGGCGGGTCATCGCGAAGGCATCGGCGTCAGAGACCGCGATGATCTCGTCCGGCACGGACGGGTCGTAGGCACCCGGCCAGATATCCTCACCGACCCCCTCGACCAGGTAGGGCCGACCGCTCCCGCCGGAGTACACCGAGCCTTCCGGATCGGCACCGATGATCCGAACCGGGGCCGATCGCCCTTCACGCACTGTCGCGCCACTGACCTCCTTGAGGTACCGGCCCGTGCCGGAGATGGTCCCGCCGGTGCCCACCCCGGCCACCAGATGGGTGATCTGACCTTCGGTATCGGCCCAGATCTCCGGCCCCGTGGTCTCGTAGTGGCTCAGCGGCCCGTTCTGGTTCTCGTACTGGTTGGGCTTGTAACCCCCGGGCGTCTCGGCCGCCAGCCGGTCGCTCACGCTGTAGTAGCTGTCCGGGTGGTCCGGGGCCACGGAGGTGGGTGTCACCACGACCTGGGCACCGTAGGCCTTGAGCACGTTCTGCTTATCGAGGCCGACCTTGTCCGGGCAGACGAAGATGCACTGGTAGCCACGTTGCTGGGCGACCATGGCCAACCCCACGCCGGTGTTGCCGCTGGTCGGCTCGATGATGGTGCCGCCGGGCTTGAGGAGCCCTTGCTCCTCGGCTGCGTCGATCATCTTCGTCGCGATGCGGTCCTTGATGGACCCCCCCGGATTCAGATACTCGATCTTGGCAAGCACGGTGGCCTGGATGCCCTCGGTGACGTGGTTGAGCTTGACCAGCGGGGTATTGCCCACGATGTCGATGATGGATTCTGCGTAGCGCATGCGTTTCAGTCCTTGGAGGCGATGAGGGTCAGGGTCAGCGGGAGACGTTCGTCCCAGGGCGACGGAAGGACGAAGCAGACACCGTGCTCGCCCTGGCGCTGTGCCACCATCTCGGGGAGGGCCTGCCAGTCCAGCGAGCGGCCCTCGTCGATGAAGCGCAGCCGCAGCCCGGCGTCCAACAGTGCCTGCACCGTCTCGGAGACCGGGTGCGGCCATTCGTAGTTTCGGGTGTGCCGGATCGCCCCTGGGTCGCCATCGGTGTAGGTCGAGGTGTTCTCGAAGGTCTGCGCGCGTCCGCTGGCGAAGTATCGGGTCCGCAGCGTGAACGGGGTCTCTCCCATGTCGTCCACGGTGTGCAGCATGGGGTGGGAATCCCGGAAGTAGAACACCCCACCGGGACGCAGGAGCTGGGCGATGTTACGGGCCCAGGCGCTGAGGTCGGGGAGCCAACAGATCGTGCCGACCGAGGTGTAGACGACGTCCGCCTGGCCGCCCACAGCGGCGGCCGCCTGCATCACGTCGGACTCGACATATCGGATGTCGTGCCCCGCGTCGTCGGCGAGCCTACGGGCGACTGAAAGGCTGGCGGCGGAGAAGTCGACACCGGTGACCCGGGCGCCGCTCCGTGACAGGGACAGGGTGTCGGTCCCGATATGACACTGCAGGTGCACGACGTCGAGCCCGGACAAGGACCCGTTCGGAAGGTAGGGGGCGAGGACGGGTAGGTCGGCAGCAACCACGTCCGACAGGCGCGCAGAGTCGCCCGCCAGTCCGGCGAGGTCGTAGTGATCACTGGCACCGTGCACCACCGCACGGTCGTCCCAGTTGGCACGGTTGGCCCGCAGCGCCTCCGCCACATCCACGTCGACGTCGCTGATGGCACCGAACCCCGCCGTGTGGTCAGGGACCTCCTCGCTGCCCATCCCTAACCCACCTCGTCGATATCGCGGAGGTGATGGGTGTCGTTGACGAAGGCCACCGACACGCCGCCGTCGGGCCAGACGTCGATCGCCGTCAGCGAGCAGGGGGCCGTGGCTATGGACCAGATGCGCTCGTGGTCGATGCCCAAGATATGCGACAGGACGCACATGAGCGGCTTGCGGTGGCTGGCCACGACGACCGTCCCTCCGACCTCGATCGCTCGAGCCCAGGCCCGAGTAACTCGCTGGGCCAGCTCCCGGTGGCTCTCCCCACCGGGTCGGGCGTAGTCCACGTCGGCGCGGAGCAGTCGCAGGTCGTCGTATGCCGACTCGGCCAGGTCCGGCATCGACCTACCGTCCCAGTCGCCGAAGCTCTGCTCGTCCCAGTCCGCGTCGACCTCAGCGTGCACGCCCAGCGCCTCGGCGATGGCGGCACCGGTCTGGCGGGCCCGCCGAAGGGAGGAGATAATGACGGTAGCCGATGGGGACGACGCGGTCCGGGACGCGTCGTGAGGCGCCGGATCGCCCTCGCTGAGACCGCCGACCGTGTCGATATACCGGCGCACTGCCCCCGCGGCGGCCTGGGCCTGGGCCCGTCCGCGCTCGTGCAGGTGGGGGTCGGACCCACCGCGACCATCCAGCTTGCTGGCCAGCGTGAAGTCCGTGACGCCGTGCCGGACCAGCAGCATCCGGACCGGCTGACCCATCGACGGCGGCCCCATGCGCATGGCCTGTGCAGCGACGGTGTCCGACGTCCGAACGTCACCGAAAGCCGGCGCGTGGCTCGTCCCCTCTCCGCCTGTCTCCGCGTCCGGGCTAGCACCAGCCTGCGCGTCGTAGTGGACGTGCTCGCCGTCCATCCCCTGGTTGGACAACGCATCCGCGGCACCGTTGCGGGCCCGTGGGATCCACTCGTAGGCCACCGTCCCACCGGCCCACTCGATCTGACGGACCAGGTCACGAGCCTCCATGGCAAGACGCCGCATATCCGCGTGTTTGATCTTCCATCGGCCCGCCATCTGCTCCACGACCAGCTTGGAGTCCATGAGCACCTGGATGTCGGCGTCGCCTTCCAGTGACAGGTCGAGGACGGCCTGCAGCCCCGCGATCAACCCTGAGTACTCGGCAACGTTGTTGGATTCCTTGCCCAACGGTGCCGCCCGTTGAGCCAGCAGCACTCCGGACTCCGGGTCACGGACCAATGCCCCGTAGCCTGCTACGCCCGGATTGCCCCGAGATCCTCCATCGGCCTCGATCACCAGCCTTCTCGGCATACTCAGAGCCCGGATTCCTCGGTGCGCACCAGGATGCGACCGCACTCCTCGCAGCGCAGCACCTCGTCGTCCGCGGCCTCCCGGATCCGGCTGAGGTCGGTGTTGTGCAACTCCATGTTGCACCCCTTGCACCGCCGAGCCACCAGCGGAGCGGCCCCAGAGCCACTGCGAGCGCGAATCTTGTCGTAGAGCGCCAGCAGGTCACTGCCGACCCGCTCCACCACGGGGACACGAGCAGCCACGACGCGCTCACGCTCCATCGCGATATCGGCCTCTTTGTCGTCCCGCTGCGAGGTGAGGACCTCCACCTGCTCGGTGATCTCGGCTTCCTGCTCTCGCGCCCGGACCACAGCCTGCTCAGCGCTCTCGGCCCGCTCCATCACCTCGAGCTCCTCGTCCTCGAGGATGGCCTGACGCCGAGCCAACGACTCCAGCTCGTGTTGGATGCCCTGCAGGTCCTTGGCGCTGCCCACCCCGACATCCAGCCGCGCTTGGTCACGGGCCACCCGGTCCCGGACCATCTGCACGTCAGCGTCGGCCTTGCGTAGCTCGCGCTGCACGTCCTCGGAGGCCGTGACCGTGCGCACGACCTCGGACTGCGCTGCCTCCTGCTGCGCGGTCAGCTCGCGCAGTCGCGTGTGCTCGGGCATGGTGGTGCGCCGATGATCCAGCTGGGCCAGGGTGGTGTCCAGGACCTGCACTTCCAACAGGGCACGCTGCCTGCTCGGGTCTGCCTTCACGCGATACCTCTTAGCTGATCGGGGTGGCTGCGTCGTCTCCCGTGCCGACCACGAAGTCCCACGGGTCGGTGCACACGGTCGAGATGTCGATGTCCAACCTAGCCCCCGTCTCCCCCAGCGCCGTGGTCAGTTGCTGGGCCAGCACGGGCAGCCAGACGGCTTCGCTGGCGTAGTGGCCGGCATCGACGAGGTATGGGGTGCCAGCCCCCAGCGCCGCCTGCTCGCGAGCCTCGGAGGCGGGATGGTGTCTCAGGTCGGCTGTGACGTAGACATCGGCACGACTGTCCACCACCGCACCGAACGCACCGTCGCCCGCGCCACCCAGGACGGCGATCCGCTGCACTATGGCCTCGGCGGGACCGCTGACGCGCATGCCAACGGCCGTGGGGGGGAGCATCCGGCCGAGGTCAGTGGCGAAGTCGCGCAGCGAGGTCGGCTGGGGGAGATCTCCCACGCGACCGAGCTCCTGCCCCTCCTCGATGGTCAGCGCCGTCGTCTCGGTCAAGCCACACGCGTCCGCGAGGGCATACCCGACCCCTGACTCGGCCACGTCGGCGTTGGTGTGCGCGCAGTAGAGCGCAATGTCGCCCAGGATGAGCCGCTGCAGCGCGCTGCCCTTGGATGTGGCGGCGGACACCGAGTGGATGCCCCGCAACAGCAACGGGTGGTGGGTGATGATCAGGTCGTAGCCACGTTCCTGCGCCTGCGAGATGACGCCGGCGGTGGGATCGACCGCCAGCAGGATCCGGTGCACCGGCTGCTCGGGATCTCCGGTGACCAGCCCCACGTGATCCCAGGACTGCGCCGCCTGCGGTGGGTACAGCCGCTCCAGAAGGGCAACGACATCGCGCAGCGGAACAGAGGTGGAGGGGTGTTGCACGTGGGCCCGGCCGGGCTCGAACCGACGACAACCGCGGTGTAAACGCGGTGCTCTACCAACTGAGCTACAGGCCCTCTAGCGCCGCACGGCGAAAGCGACTACTGAGGTACGACCGACAAGTCTGTCACGGCGGCGCTCAGGACACCGACGTCTCGTTGCTCTCCCGGCCCCTGGATGAGGGACCAGCGCACCGTCATCGAAGGGTCGACCAGGAAGGTGCCGCGAAGGGCCATTCCGGCCTCTTCGAAGAACGCACCATAACTCTGCGCAACCTCCCCGTGCGGCCAGAAGTCGGAAAGCAGCGGAAATCGGTAACCCTCGATCGAGGCCCAGGATTTCAACGACGGTGATGCATCGCACGAAATACCCACGACCTGGACCGAGTCGTTGACGAACCGGTCGATGTTGAGCTGAATCTCCAACAGCTCCCCGGTGCAGATCCCAGAGAAGGCGAACGGGAAAAACACCAGCAGTACGTGTTTGTCGGCCGTCAGGTCGGACAGCGTATGCGCTGCACCGTACTGGTCGCGCAGCGTGAAGTCCGGGGCCGGCGAGCCCACTGCGGGGCTCTTCGCGCCCGAGGCCGTCTGAGTCACTTGCGACCGACGAGCCGTTGAGCAAGCCATTCGGGGCTCAACGGGACAGCCCCGGTCGCGGTCAACCCGGACGTGGTGCACGCCTCGGCGACGTCGTGGGCCTCCACCCGGTCGGAGCGCTTGCGACCGGGAGTGACCAGCGCAATGAAACCGCCTTCTTCGAGCATGGTGAGCGCGTCCACGACCCCGTCATACGCCTCGTCCTCGAGAGGGGATCCCACTGCGGCTTCGACCACCTGCCGGAAATCGCCGTCAACGTCGTCGTCGTAACCGAACTCGATGACAATTTGTCCGGCTTTGAAACCCAACTTGTCCACGGTTGCGACGACAGAACTGTTATCGGTGCCTGCCACGTGCTCGATCCTCCCTCTCTTCGTCCAAGCCGCTATCCCTCAACGGTGCTTTTGGGCACTGGGCCTGCGGTCAACTTCGCCATAGTCTGGTGCATCTTGCGCCGGTCAGCGACCTTGTGAAGTGATAAGGCTATCGGAGTCCTCCCGGAAGCGGTCGCTGTGGGCTTGCTGCCTGGCCTGAGCGCGCATGGCAGACTGGGCAGGCCCTGCTCAACAGCGACAGAGAGGTGTGACGTGGCGAGCGACACGCAAGGCCCCGGCCCCATCCTGAACGGCATCCCGAGCCAGATCCCCGATTCGGATCCGGACGAGACTCAGGAGTGGCTGGACTCCCTCGATGGAGCAATCGAGGAGGGGGGGCGCGAACGCGCTCGCTACCTGATGCTCAAGATGCTGGAACGAGCCCGGGGCAGCCACGTCGGCATACCGTCGCTGACCACGACCGACTACATCAACACCATCAGCCCGGCCGCCGAGCCCGACTTCCCTGGCGACGAGGACATGGAACGGCAGTACCGCGGCTGGATCCGATGGAACGCCGCGGTCATGGTCCACCGGGCCCAGCACCCGGACATCTCGGTGGGTGGTCATATCTCCAGCTACGCCTCCGCCGCGACGTTGTACGAGGTCGGCTTCAACCACTTCTGGCGGGGCCGGGACCACGAGGGCGGCGGCGACCAGATCTTCTTCCAGGGGCACGCCTCCCCCGGGATCTACGCCCGCGCCTTCCTGGAAGGGCGCCTGGCCGAGGACGACCTGAACGGGTTCCGCCAGGAGCACTCGCACATGGTCGACGGCGAGGTCCGGGCGCTGCCTTCGTACCCGCACCCGCGCAGCCTGCCCTCCTTCTGGCAGTTCCCCACCGTCTCCATGGGTATCGGCCCGATGAACGCCATCTACCAGGCTCAGTTCAACAAGTACCTGCACAACAGAGGTTTGAAGGACACCAGCCAGCAGCACGTCTGGGCGTTCCTGGGTGACGGCGAGATGGACGAGCCGGAGTCCCGCGGTCTGCTCCAGGTGGCCGCCAACGACGAGCTGGACAACCTCACCTTCGTCGTCAACTGCAACCTGCAGCGCCTCGACGGCCCGGTGCGAGGTAACGGCAAGATCGTCCAGGAGCTCGAGGCCTACTTCCGCGGAGCCGGGTGGAACGTCATCAAGGTGCTGTGGGGACGTGGCTGGGACCCGTTGATCGAGGGCGACGAGTCCGGCGCGTTGCTCAACCTGATGAACACCACCAGCGACGGCGACTTCCAGACCTTCCGCGCCAACGACGGGGCGTACATCCGCGACGAGTTCTTCGGGCGTGACCCCAAGACCAAGGAGATGCTCTCGGACTGGTCGGACGAGGACATCTGGTGGAAGCTCAAGCGTGGTGGTCACGACTACCGCAAGATGTATGCCGCCTACGCGGCCGCGATGAACCACTCGGGCCAGCCGACCGTGATCCTGGCGCACACCATCAAGGGCTACAGCCTCGGCTCGCACTTCGCTGGTCGCAACGCGACGCACCAGATGAAGAAGATGAAGCTGGAGGACCTCAAGGCCTTCCGCGACAACCTGAAGATCCCGATCACGGACGAGCAGCTGGAAGCCGACCCGTGGGCGCCGCCGTACTACCACCCCGGCGACGACAACGAAGCCATCGCCTATATGAAGAAGAAGCGCGAGGACCTCGGCGGGCACGTTCCCGGACGTCGACCCGATGCCGGAAAGAAGCTCAAGCTCCCGGACGAGAAGCTCTACGCCGTGGCCAAAAAGGGGTCGGGCAAGCAGCAGGTCGCCACCACCATGGCTTTCGTTCGCATCTTCAAGGACCTGATGCGTGACAAGGAGTTCGGCAAGCACATGGTGCCGATCATCCCGGACGAGGCCCGCACCTTCGGGATGGACAGCTTCTTCCCCACGGCCAAGATCTACAACGTCCACGGGCAGAACTACACGTCCGTCGACGCGGACCTGATGCTGGCCTACAAGGAGTCCACCTCCGGGCAGATCCTGCACGTCGGAATCAACGAGGCGGGATCCGTGGCGGCGCTCACCGCGGCGGGCTCCTCCTACGACACGCACGGCGTGCCGATGGTGCCCTTCTACGTTTTCTACTCGATGTTCGGGTTCCAGCGGACCGGCGACGGCATCTGGGCGGCCACCGACCAGATGGCCCGCGGCTTCATGATCGCGGCCACGGCCGGGCGCACCACCCTGACCGGTGAAGGCCTACAGCATGCCGACGGCCACTCGCTCCTGCTTGCCTCGACCAACCCGGCGGTCATCTCCTACGACCCGGCCTACGGCTACGAGATCGCCCACATCATGCACGACGGGCTGCGACGTATGTACGGCGACGAGCCGGAGAACGTGCTCTACAACCTGACCGTCTACAACGAGCCCATGGTGCAGCCGAAGGAGCCCGACGACGTGGATGTCGACGGGATCCTGAAGGGCATGCACCGGATCTCCCCCGGTGGCGAGGATGGCCCCAAGGTGCGGTTGCTGGCCTCCGGTGTCGGCGTGCCGTGGGCGTTGAACGCTCAGGAGCTGCTGGCCAACGACTGGGGCGTCAGCGCCGAGGTCTGGTCCGTGACGTCCTGGACGGAACTGCGCCGCGAGGCGATGCGATGCGATGACGAGGCGTTCGGCACGACGGGAGAACGCGCGATCCCCTACGTCACCCGCAGGCTGTCCGAAGGCGAAGGGCCCGTCATCGCGACCAGTGACTGGATGCGTCAGGTCCAGGACCAGATCGCTCCGTGGGTTCCTGAGGACTACTTCGCGCTGGGTGCGGACGGTTTCGGCTTCTCCGACACCCGGGCCGCCGCTCGACGCTTCTTCCACATCGACGGGCCGTCGATGGCGGTCAAGGCCTTGCAGATGCTGGCCGACCGCGGCGAGATCGAGGGCGAGAAGGTCACCGAAGCCGCCGAGAAGTACCGCATCAACGACGTCACGGCCGGCACGTCAGGCACCGCAGGCGGCGACGCCTAGAGCCTTGGTCAACCGTGCGCTGCACTCTGCGGCCCGTGCGGCCTGATCCGGCAGCATTCGACCCAGGATGCAGCGCACGGCGCTGGCCTTGGTATGGCTAGACGTCTGCGCCGTTCCGGGCGGCCACGCCGATGTCCGTGTGGTCGGTGAAGAACCCGTCGACTCCAACCGCCAAATGCCTCTGGATCTCGGCCCTGAGGTCGCCGTGGGCGGCTGGTTCCGGGCCGTGGCGCAGGTCACCGGGAAGGAACTGGTTCTCCGCCCGGAACGTGTAGGGATGAACGAAGAGCCCCACGTCGTGCGCGACCTCCACCAATGTGGTGGGGCCGTCGTGGGCACCGTCGGCCCTGAGGGGGATGACCGACGCCTTGTCGGGTCCGATCCCGTCGGCGTCCGCAGCCCATGCCGTGAGTTCAGCCTCGCTCCAGGCGTGCCCGCGTGGCATCAACTGCAGCAGTGGCGACTCGACGGCGCAGCGCTGGCGCAGGTGACGTAGGGACTGCGACTCGAAGCATTGGATGTACACCGGGATGTCGGGCCCCACCAGATGATGAGCGGCCAGATCCTCCACGAGCATCTCCTCCGTGACGTGACCCTGTCGACGCAGGTGCGACGGGTGCTTGAGCTCGGGGTACACGATGATCTGTCGTCCCAGCTCCCTGGACAGGGACTCGCGAAGCTGCAGGATCTCCGCGAAGGTCGGGATACCCCAGACGCCGTTGGTGGCGGTGTTACCCGGCCGGACCTCGGGGAGGCGCTCCACGGCTCGTAGGGTACGCACCTCGCTCAGCGTGAGGTCTTCGACGAACCAGCCCTGCACCGACCGACCGTCCACCTCCTTGCTCGTCTCGAGATCAGCGAGGTCGGGCCGTTGGGCCACGTCGGTCGTTCCGGAGATCTCGTTCTCATGACGCGCCACCAGGACACCGTCGCGCGTGGCCACCAGGTCGGGCTCGATGCAGTCCGCACCCATGCGTGCTGCGAGCGCGTAGGCCGCCAGAGTGTGCTCGGGCCGATAGCCGCTGGCCCCTCGATGGGCGATGACCAAGGGACGGGTGCCGTGACGTCGTGAGGAGGTCATGGGCCCATCTCACCATCGGGTGGAAACTGCTGAGCGATTAGTGTGGCCGCGTGGTCAGCGAGCAGCCCCGAGACGTCTCGGCACGGCACACCGGAGCGGTCGCCACGGCGGCCACCCGGGCCATGGAGCGCGACCTCGAATGGTTCCGTGATCTGTCCGCCGAGGACCGCTCCTGGGTCTCCCTGGTGGCGCAAGCCGGTATCGGTGCCTTCTTGGCGTGGTATCGCAGCGGGGAGAACCCCAAGACGATCACCGCCGACATCTTCGGAACGGCGCCTCGTGAGCTGGCTCAGAAGATCACCCTGCGTCAGACGTTGGACCTGGTCCGGACCACCGTGGACGTCGTCGAAGACCACATTCCCTCCTTGGCCGTCGACGGCGACGAGTCGGCGCTGCGCGAGGGGGTGCTGAGGTACTCCCGCGAAGTCGCGTTCGCCACCGCCCAGATCTACGCCTCGGCCGCCGAGTCGCGCGGGGCTTGGGACGCACGGCTCGAGGCGCTGGTGGTCCACGCCATCGTGCGCGGCGAGGCCGACGAGACGTTCCGCAGCAGAGTCACCGAGCTCGGCTGGTCCGACGTCACCCAGGTGGCGGTGGTGGTCGGCTCAGCACCGGAGCACGCCGAGCCGGCGGACTCCGCCGGGATCACCGGATCGCTGCGCGAGGCCGCCCACCGGATCAACCTGGAAGCCCTCACGGCCGTCCAGGGGCGGCGGTTGGTCTGTGTGTTGGGCCGGACGGCCGACCCCTTGTCGGACGGGGCCAAGCTCTCCCCCCACTTCGGCGCTGGACCGATCGTCGTCGGCCCGCAGGTGCCCCACCTGTACGCCGCGGGCCGGTCGGCCCGGGCCGCGCTGTCCGGGGCTGACGCTGCTCCGGCATGGGCACAGGCTCCCCGACCGGTAGCGGCCGACGACCTCCTCGCCGAACGGACCCTGCTGGGTGAGGCGCCTGCCCGGCGGGCCCTGGTCGACCGCGTCTACACCCCGCTGCGGGACAGCGGGTCCTCGCTGCTCGAGACCGCCCACGCCTACCTGGAGTCCGGGGGCGCGATCGAAGCCACCGCCCGGGTGCTGTTCGTGCACTCCAACACGGTGCGTTACCGCTTGGGACGGATCGAAGACCTGGTCGCGTTGGATCTGTCCTCTCCGCGCGAGGCCTGGACGGCCCAGATCGCCTTGGCCGTAGGGCGATTGTCCGACCCGCCGCGTCCGCGTGGATGGCGCAGCACGATCGCCCGAGCCTGAGTCCGCGGCATCGCGTGACATGTCACTTGTAGGAAACCTCCAAAAGTGAACGTGAGATGTCGTGGACTTCGTTGAGGGGTGAACACGGTCTGAACGGGGCAGAGTGGGGGTCGTGCTCGCCATCGTCGCGCCCGGACAGGGCTCCCAAACACCCGGTTTCCTCTCCCCGTGGCTGGACCTGCCGGGTTTCCGTGACCGGATGGACTGGTTGGGTGCGGTCGCAGCCCTGGACCTCGTCGAGCACGGCACCACCTCGGATGCCGCCACGATCAAAGACACCGCGATCGCCCAGCCCCTGATCGTGGGCGCCGGCCTCATCTCCCTGCTGGCCCTCTTCGATCACCCCGCGGACGGGTTCGCTGCCGTCGGGGTGGGCGCGGGCCACTCCGTCGGCGAGATCACCGCCGCCTCCGCGGCGGGGGTGCTGAGCGCCGAGCAGGCGATGGTCTTCGTCCGCGAGCGCGGCAACGGTATGGCCGCAGCCAGCAAGATCGCTCACACCGGCATGGCGGCCGTGGTGGGCGGTGACCCCGACGAGGTGGCTGCCGCACTGGCCGGCCATGGACTCACCGCCGCCAACATGAACGGCGCGGGTCAGGTCGTGGCCGCCGGCACCGCCGAGCAGGTGCAGAGTCTTCGAGACGATCCGCCGGCCAAGGCCCGGGTCATTCCCCTTCAGGTGGCCGGGGCCTTCCACACCGAGCACATGGCTCCGGCAGTGCAGAAGCTCCGCGGATACTCCCGCGCGATCTCGGTGCACGATCCCCGCACGCCCCTGGTCTCCAACGCCGACGGCAGCGTGGTGGCCAACGGTCGCGAGTTCCTCTCCCGCCTGGTCAACCAGGTGCAGAACCCGGTGCGGTGGGACCTGTGTATGCAGACCTTCAGCGACCTGGGCATCACGGGACTCATCGAGATCCCCCCGGCCGGGACCCTCACCGGACTGGCCAAGCGTGGACTCCCCGGGGTCGAGACGTTGGCTCTGAAGACCCCCGACGACCTCGACGCAGCGCACCGGATGATCCGCGAGCACGGTGCTGTCGTCGAGCCGACCGATGCCCCCACCTGGCGTTTGGTCGTCTCCCCCGTCAAGGGGACGGTTGTCCCGACCATCGGCAGTGACGCCGACGTGCGCCCCGGCGAGGTGGTGGCCACCGTCAGCACGCTGCGCGAGACCCACGACGTCAAGGCGCCGCACGGTGGGCGCGTCATCGAGTGGCTGGTCGAGTCCGGTGACCCGGTGGGGCCCGGGCAGCCGTTGTTGCGCCTGCACCCGCACGAGGACGCCGTATGAGCGCCACGCAGCCGGTCCTGAACAGCCGGGCCGTCACGTCCCACGCCCGCATCCTGGGGGTCGGGGCCTACCGCCCGGAACGCGTCGTCACCAACGACGAGATCTGTGAGTACATCGACTCCAGCGACGAGTGGATCCGACAGCGCTCGGGCATCGCGACCCGCCGCTTCGCCCGAGCGGATGAGACCGTCATCGACATGTCGGAGCACGCCAGCCGTGAGGCCCTGGATGCTGCGGGGATCGGGGTCGAGCAGATCGACGTCGTGCTGCTCGCGACCGTGACGCACCCCTACCAGACCCCCGCGGCGGCGCCGATGCTCGCCGACCGGCTCGGCATACCCTCCCCTGCGGCGTTCGACATCTCGGCGGCCTGCGCCGGGTACTGCTACGGCATCGGCCTGGCCAACGACATGGTCCGCTCCGGCAGTGCCCAGCACGTGCTGGTGGTCGGGGTCGAGAAGCTCTCCGACTTCACCGATCCTCGGGACCGCGGCAGCGCGTTCATCTTCGGAGACGGCGCCGGAGCCGCTGTGGTGGGGCCATCGGTCACCCCGGGTATCAGCCCCACGATCTGGGGCTCGGACGGCAAGAACTGGGACAAGATCTCTCAGCGGGAGCCCTGGACCGACCTTCGCGAAGCGATGGAGAGCCCCGGCCGAGCGGACGGCATCCACTGGCCGTCGATCGGTATGCAGGGTCAGGCCGTCTTCCGCTGGGCCGTGTACTCCATGGCCCCGGTGGCCCGCCAGGCGCTGGAAGCCGCGGGCGTGAGCGCGGAAGACCTCGGCGCCTTCCTACCCCACCAGGCGAACCTGCGCATCACCAACTCCATGGTCAAGGAGCTGAAGCTTCCCGAGCACGTCGTTGTTGCGCGCGACATCGTCGAGACCGGCAACACCTCGGCCGCTTCCGTCCCGCTCGCCACCCACCAGCTCCTCAGGGACCACCCGGAGCTGAGCGGCACGCTGGCTCTCCAGCTGGGCTTCGGAGCCGGCTTGGCCTACGCGGCGCAGGTTGTGCTGCTGCCCTGACGTTTCCCGCGGCCCGGCGGGACTCCGGGTCAGCCCATTTCAAGCGAATACTGATCGCCCAAAGACAAGGAGCAACCCGATGGCTATGAACGAGCAGGAGATCCTCGAAGGTCTCGCCGAGATCGTCAACGAAGAGACGGGCATCGAGACCGACGCCGTGCAGATGGACAAGTCCTTCACCGAGGACCTCGACATCGACTCGCTGTCGATGATGACGATCGTCGTCAACGCTGAGGACAAGTTCGGCGTGCGCATCCCGGACGAAGAGGTCAAGAACCTCACCCACGTCCGTGACGCCGTGAACTACATCAACAACAACCAGGGCTGACCCGAGACCGACAAGCGGTATGCCGTGCCGTCGGCACGGCATACCGCTTCAGCCCCAGACCCCTATCGTCAGCGTTGAATGATCCAAGGAGCAGCACATGCCGGCCAGCACTGAGCGTCGAGTAGTCGTCACGGGACTGGGTGCCACGACTCCGGTCGGCGGCACCGCGCACTCGACCTGGGATGCCATCCTGGCCGGGCGCTCCGGCGTCCGACCCCTGGAGTACGACTGGGTGGAGCAGTACGACCTCCCGGTCACCTTCGCCGCCAGCCTGCATACCCCGGCTGCGGATGTCCTGCCCCGGGTCGAGGTCCGTCGCAACGATCCGGCCGGACAGTTCGCCCTGATCGCCGCCCGTGACGCCTGGGCCGACAGTGGTCTGACCGCCGATGACTTCGACAGCGAGCGGCTGGGCGTGGCCATCGGGTCGGGTATCGGTGGAGTGTGGACCCTCCTCGACCAGTGGGACACCCTGCGCGAGCGCGGCCCGCGACGGGTCTTTCCCCTCGCCGTGCCGATGCTGATGCCGAACGGCCCCGCTGCAGCCGTGTCGCTGGACCTGGGTGCGCGTGCCGGAGCGCACTGCCCGGTGAGTGCCTGCGCCAGCGGCGCCGAGGGTATGGGCCTGGCCATGCAGATGATCCGGGACGGCCGGGCCGACGTCATGGTGGCCGGTGGCACGGAAGCGGCCATTCATCCCGTCACCGTCGCTGCCTTCTCGGCGATGAAAGCCCTCTCCAGCCGCAACGACGAGCCGTCGCTGGCCTCGCGGCCCTACGACGTCAACCGCGACGGCTTCGTCATGGGTGAGGGTGCCGCCGTCATGGTGCTGGAGTCCGAGGAGCACGCCAAGGCTCGCGGCGCCACCATCTACGCCGAGCTGGCCGGCGTCGGGATGTCGTCCGATGCCTACCACATCACCGCAGGTCACCCCGAGGGCGAGGGTGCCGCGCGCGCCATGCTCGAGGCCGTGGCCGACGGCGGTCTCGGGGTGGAGGACATCGACCACGTCAACGCCCACGCGACGTCGACCCCGGTCGGTGACGTTGCCGAGACCAAGGCCATCCACCGAGCTTTCGGTGAGCGGGCCACCCAGATCCCGGTCACCGCCACCAAGTCGATGACCGGTCACCTGCTGGGTGCTGCCGGCGCCCTCGAAGCCGTGCTGACCGTCTTGTCCGTGCACCACAGGATGATCCCTCCCACGATCAACCTGCAGGACCAGGACCCGGAGATCGACCTGTTGGTCGTCAAGGACACTCCGCAACCCCTTCCCGACGGCGACATCGCAGCTCTGAACAACTCGTTCGGCTTCGGTGGCGCCAACGTCGCCCTCACCTTCCGGAGTGCCCGATGACCTCACGAGCCCCCAGCGAGGCTTCAGCCCAGGCTTCCTCCTCCGCCAAGACGCGGCTCCCGCGCGAGGAGGACCCGCGTCATCCCACCAAGAGGCTGGCCACGTTCTTCGACGACGACACCCTGGAGCTCCTGACCGAGGTCGACGACTCCGGCTTCCTCGCCGCCACCGGCACCGTCAAGGGGACGCCGGTGGTCACCTTCGCCTCGGACCCCACGATCCAAGGCGGGGCCATGGGGGTAGCCGGTTGCAAAGTGATCCTGGCGGCCTACGAGCGCGCTCTGACCGACGAGGTGCCGGTCGTCGGTCTGTGGCACTCCGGGGGGGCCCGCTTGGCCGAGGGTGTCGTGTCGCTGCACGCCGTCGGCGAGGTCTTCGCCATCATGACCCGAGCCTCCGGCGTCATCCCGCAGATCTCGGTGGTGCTGGGTGCGGCCGCCGGTGGGGCCGCCTACGGTCCTGCGCTCACCGATGTGGTGGTGCTGGGCCCCGACGGCCGGGTCTTCGTGACCGGCCCCGACGTCGTGCGCTCCGTCACCGGTGAGGCCGTCGACGCGCTGCGCCTCGGCGGCCCGGAGCCCCACGGCCGCCGCTCGGGCGTCGTCCATGTGGTCACCGAGACCACCGACGACGCCTACGAGCAGGGGCGCCTGCTCTGCTCGCTGCTGGCCGACCAGGGCGAACTGGTGCTGAAGAAGGTCAAGAACCGGGATCTCGCCTCGACCTTCCCGGAGTCGGCCAAGCGCGCCTACGACGTGCACCCGCTGATCACCAACGTGCTGGACAAGAACAGTGACTCCGTCGAGCTGTTTCCCCGCTGGGCACCAAACATCGTGACCACTCTGGGCCGCTTCGGGGGACGGACCGTGGGGGTCATCGCCAACAATCCCATGCGCCTGGGTGGTTGCCTGGACTCCATCTCCGCCGAGAAGGCCTCGCGGTTCGTGCGGATGTGTGACGCCTTCGGGGTGCCGTTGATCGTCCTGGTGGACGTGCCCGGCTACCTCCCCGGGGTCGGGCAGGAGTGGGACGGGGTCGTCCGTCGCGGCGCAAAGCTGCTACACGCCTTCGCCGAAGCGGTGGTCCCCCGGGTAACGCTGGTGACGCGCAAGACCTACGGCGGTGCCTATATCGCGATGAACGCCCGTTCACTCGGCGCATCGCGCGTCTTCGCCTGGCCCACAGCCGAGATCGCCGTGATGGGTCACGTCGCTGCCATCCGCATCCTGCACCGCCGCAAGCTGGCCGAAGTGCCGGCCGAGGACCGGACTCGAGTGGAGAACGAGATCGCCGCTGAGCACGCCGTGCTGACCGGCGGCTTGGCGCGCGCCGTCGAGATCGGCGTGATCGACGAGGTGGTCGACCCGAAGAAGACCCGGACCGCCCTGGCTCAGGCGATCCTGGATGCCCCCCAGCGTCGAGGACGGCACGGCAATATTCCGCTGTAGGGCCTGGTCCTGATGCACATCCTGCGGATCGCCAACTTCGTCAGCCCCACCTCGGGGGGCATCAAGACGGCGCTGCGCGAGTGGGGCGAGGTCTACCGGGCCCGAGGACACCGGGTGTCCCTGATCATCCCCGAGGACGGCGCGAGCCCCTCGGTCAGCGAAGAGCCTCAAGGGATGGTCTATCGGGTGCCAGCGCGGGCCGTGCCGCGGACCGGGTACTCGCTGATCTGGAGTCGATCGGGTATGTCGTCCCTGATGAGCGCGATCCGGCCGGACAGCATCGAGGTCAGCGACCGGTCGACGCTGCGATGGACGGGCCGGTGGGCGCGGCAGCGCAACCCCAGAGTCGGGTCCATCATGATCAGCCACGAACACCTGACGGGGATCCTGGACCGGCGAACGCCGCTGCCACCTCGCCCGGCCCACAGCGTCGCCGACGCCATCAACCGTCGTTCGGCCCACAGCCACGACGCTATCGTCTGTCCCAGCCGGTTCGCCGCCGCGGAGTTCCTCCGCGCCGGCCTCGACGCGCACGTCGTCCCCCTCGGTGTCGACCTCGATACCTTCACTCCCCAGCACTCCGCGCGCCGCGCTGAAGGCCAAACCCTACGGCTCATCCACTGCGGTCGGTTGTCCGGCGAGAAGAACCCCGGTCTGTCCATCGAGACGGTCCGCGAGCTCACGCGTCGAGGTCACGACGTCCACATGACGGTCCTCGGACACGGGCCGATGCGGGCCACCTTGATGCACCAGGCCACTGGTCTGCCGGTGACCTTCCATCCCTATATCCATGGCCGGAAGGAGTTGGCCGCGGCCATCGGTCCTGCCAACGTGGCACTAGCCCCGGGCCCGGTGGAAACCTTCGGTCTGGCCGCGCTGGAAGCGCTCGCTTGCGGAGTGCCGACCGTCTGTCCCGTCGAAGGCGCCTTGGGCGAGGTCGTGGGTGTTGGCGGAGTGGTCTCCCCCTCGACACCCGGGGCCTTCGCCGACGGTGTCGAAGCACTCACCGCCCGGCGCAACGCCCGGTTGCTGGCGCGCACCCAGGCAGAGCGCTTCACTTGGGCTACCTCAGCGGATCGCATGCTTCGCCTACACCAGCGGGTTGCGCCTTCCTCCCCTAACTGAAACCCGACGCTAGCCGACCTTGTGCAGCCACTTCACAGGGGCGTCTTCGCCGGCGTGACGGAAATGCTCCAACTCCGCATCCCACGCCGCCCCGAGACAGCGGTCCACCTCTGCTTCGAACACGGCCGCGACTCCGCCCGCTTCGGCGACAATCGTCCGCAGACGGTCTTCGTTGATGACGATGTCACCATCCGCCGACAGCCGAGCATGGTGGATCCCCAGCGCGGGGGTATGGGTCCACCGAGCACCATCGGATCCTCGGCTGGCTTCCTCGACGACCTCGTACCGCAGGCCGTCCCAGCCGCGCATCGCGCTGGCAAGATGGGGACCCGTCCCGGCGTCGCCGGTCCAGGAGAACTCGGTCCGCATCGTCCCCGGCTGAGCGGGTTGAGGGGTCCAGTCAAGCGCTACTCGGGTGTCGAGCACACCCTCCAGCGCCCAACCGATATGAGGGCATAGAGCGGTCGGGGTGGAATGAATGAACACCACCCCGCGGGTCGTGACACGCGGCATCACAACGGACATCCGAGCCTCCTTATGACGAGGGACGTCTTCCCCAACGACCTCGTGGCGGCTCCGACAGCGCTGTATCCGGAACGACGATTGTTCAGTTGTGCGGTGCTTGACGATACCTTGCCACAGGAGTCACAGCAGCCACAAGAGTCTCACCACTCGATGGTGACGGTCTCGCCGCCGTAGCCATTGATGTGGTCCCGGCCCTCGATGGTCAGCTCGGTCGTGCCTTCGGGGATCTGCACGCC
>JBASAN010000531.1:0-6236 GCA_049650625.1 Ornithinimicrobium sp. | reverse complement strand
GCTCGGCGGCGGCGGCACCGTAGACCGCGGACAGGTTGTGCAGGTCCTGCGACATCTCCTTCAGGCGCGGATCGGCTACCGAGGCCAGCACGACCTGGTGGTATGCGGTCAGCGAGCCGAGCACCGGAAGGAGGCCCTCCTCCAGCGCCGCGGGATCCAGCGAGGTCAGCAGGACGACGAGCGCTCTGCGGCGGCTCGTGGCGTTGACGGCACCCGCGAGCATGGGCCAGTCGGCCTCGACTAGCACGGGCTCGATCGGCGCCAACATGGTCACGATCGAGCTCAGCAGCGTGGAACTGGCCGGGTCGGGGCGGACCCGGCCTCGGATGGCGCGGTCTCCGGCGATGAGGTCGATGCGGTCGCCCGCCCGAGAGGCCAGCGCGGCCAGGAGGAGGCAGGCGTCCATTGCGGCGTCCAGCCGCGGTTCGTCGCCCACCCGAGCGGCGCTGGTGCGTGAGGTGTCCAGGATGATGATGACCCGACGGTCCCGTTCGGGCTGCCAGGTGCGGACGACGACGGACTGCCGGCGAGCCGTGGCCCGCCAATCGATGCTGCGGACGTCGTCTCCCTCGACGTAGTCGCGCAACGAGTCGAACTCGGTGCCTTGACCTCGCGTCCGGACGGCAGACCGGCCGTCGAGCTGGCGCAGTCGCGCCAGCCGGGACGGTAGGTGTTTACGGGAGCGGAAGGGGGGGAGCGCCCGGACGACACCCGCCACCGTGCGTGAGCGCTGTCGTGCCGCCAAGCCGAGGGGGCCGTAGGTCCGTACCGTCACGTGCTCGGCGTGGCGGTCACCGCGACGGGTCGGAAGCAGGGTGGTCGACAGCCGTCGACGCTCACCACCGGGCAACACCAGGCGATGTCGGTTGCCACCGGCGCCGGCCGAAGGCACCCAGGCGTCGCGCACCTGGCCCCGGATGATGCGGGAGCCGGGGTTGGCCACCAGGAGTGAGGTAGTGGTGCTCTCACCCAGGCGGACCGACAACGAGACCACGCCTTGGGCGTCCACGACCGCGGTGCTGCCGGTCGCGGCGCGGTCGATCACCACGGTGGAGGTGGACGGAGCAAGGGCGAGGTCGGCTGCCACCAGCGTCAGGACCAGCAGCAACCACCAGCCGACGACCCTGGAGTCGGCCCAGAGGGCCACGGGGATGATGCCGAGCAGGACCACGAGCACGCTCGGCCAACGGAGAACCATCGAGGTCCTAGCGCGGGACCGGCACGGAGTTCAACGCACTGTCCAGGACGGATCTCACCGAGACCCCCTCCAGCTCGGCTTCGGGCCGCATCGAGAGGCGATGGGTGAGGGTGCCGGGTGCGAGCGCCTTGACGTCGTCGGGAGTAACAAAGGTCCGGCCGTTGAGCCACGCCCACGCCCGTGACGTGGCCAGCAGCGCCGTGGCTCCGCGTGGGCTGACGCCGAGCTGCAGCGACGGTGAGGAGCGCGTGGCGCGAGCGATGTCCACGATGTAGCCCATCACCGCAGCGGAGACCTCGACCTGCCGGACGGCCCGTGTGCCCGCCCGAAGATCTGCCGGGCCGGCCACAGCGCGGACTCCGGCAGCGGTGAGGTCACGCGGGTCGAAGCCACCGGCGTGCCGCGACAGCACCTCGATCTCGTCGGCTCGCGGTGGGACAGGCAGGACGACCTTGAGTAGGAAGCGGTCGAGCTGTGCCTCGGGAAGGGGGTAGGTGCCCTCGTACTCCACCGGGTTCTGGGTGGCGGCCACCAGGAACGGGTCCGCCAACGGCCGGGCCGTTCCGTCGACGGTGACCTGACGCTCCTCCATGGCCTCCAAGAGCGAGGACTGCGTCTTCGGCGGGGTGCGGTTGATCTCGTCGGCCAGCAGCAGGTTGGTGAAGACGGGGCCAGGGCGGAACTCGAAGTCGCTGCTCTTGGTGTCGTAGACCAAGGAGCCGGTCACGTCACCGGGCATCAGGTCCGGAGTGAACTGAACCCGCGAGGTCTCGATGCTCAACGCGGCCGCCAGGGTCCGGACCATGAGTGTCTTGGCCACTCCGGGGACCCCCTCCAGGAGGATGTGGCCGCGGGCCAGCAGAGCCACGATCAGCCCGGTCACGGCGGCGTCCTGGCCCACGACGGCTTTGCCGACCTCTGCCCGGACCCGGTTGAGTGCATCGCGCGCTGCCTCAGGGTGCTGCTCGTCCAGCGAGGCCATGTCTTGACTGTTCGTGTGGTGCTCGCTCATAGAGTCACAATCCCATCCTCCAGAGATCGCACGTCTCGCGCGATCTGTACCAATGTGGCGTCGTCGTCGACCGTGGGGTCCACGAGCAGTCTGTGCACATCCAAGGAGGGCCGGCCGGTGGCGTGTGCCACCGCCTGCACTACCTCTTCGTGCGTGGAGCCCACGGCCAGGCCGAGTCGCGACGCGAGCCGGCGCCGTGCGGCCAGCTGCAAGGACGCCAGGGCCCGTGGACGGTCCTGTGCCTCCTGGTAGAGGCGGCCTCGGCTGGTCGTGGTCTCGATGGCATGGATGACGACCGGAAGCGGCTCGGTGCTGACCCTGCCGAGCCGCCGCCCGCGCACCACGGTCAGAGCCAACAGCGCGACGAGCACGAGGACGGTGGCCGGGACGACGGCTCTCGGGAGCACGTCGGTCAGCGACTGGGCAGGCTGCTCACCGGCGTCGCTGATGCTCGGGATGACCCAGACGAGACGGTCGGTACTGCCCAGTAGACGTAGGCCGGTGGCGGCGTTGGCCTCCTCTACCACGTAGTCGTTGGTCAGCGCGGTCGCGATGCCCGCCACCACCGTGCGGGGTTGTGACGACCCCGGCGCCAGCTCCACCCAGTAGCCCGAGCGCGACCCTCCGGCGTTGTACCCGGGCGAGGGCGGAAGGCAGGTGACGGCATCCTCGCGCGCGATGTCTGGGCTCACCTCGACGAGGGTGTCACCCCGGCTCACGTGGTCCTCGGGAGCCCAGAACGTGCTGTCACACTCGGGAGCCATGGCCGTCGGGGTGAACCTCGCCTCGGTCTCCGCGTCCACCCCGAGCACGTCGGACAGGTTGTCTTCGGGCGAGAGGATGACCACGGAGTCCGCGTCCCGGGTGTAGGTCCGCAGCTCCGCTCCCGAGGCGTCCGACAGGTAGGCCGTGCTGGAGATCAGCACGGTCGCACCGCCCGCCGAGGCCGACGGCAGGTTGTCCACGCCTCGGACCACCGTGATCTCCACCCCCTGCTCGCGCAGCACTTCGGCGAGGGCCTGCATGCCGTCTTCGCCGGGGTTGTCGGGGTCCAACGGCCGCTCGGAGGATCCGGACACTCCGGCCACGTACGTCGCTACCACCATGAGCACGAGGATCACGGCGCCCCAGACCAACCACCGTCGGAGGTTCCGCCGTGGCGAGCCGACGGGCTCCTCGTCGCGCCCCGCGCTCACCCTGTCGAGAGTGGTCGTCGCGGTGCTCACCCCGGACTCCACGCGGTCACGGGACGGGCCTTGCGCACGATGCGGTCGAGATCCCGGACTCGCTCGGCCTCCTCGCGCGAGCAGGACTGCTGCCCGTAGCGGACCCGGTCGAAGGCGTCGGCTGACCAGCGCAGGTCCGGCGCGTGCTCGGGGAAGGTCGTCGCCAGAGCGCCCGCGACCTCATGGGCCGTCCGGGTGGGCGCGTCGTCGAGCAGCGTTCGCTCGCCGGCACCTGCGGTCAGTGCGCGATAGGAGTCCAGGAGCGCGCCCGCCCAGTCGCCGCGCGAAGCGCAGCCCTCGGCCCGCGCTCGATACTCCTGAGCGCTGAGACTCTCCGTCCCGAGGACACTGTCGGCAGATGCGGCGGCGAGCGTCCGCTCGCGTAGGCGCTGTCGAGATGCGAACGCCAGGGCGCTGACCACCAGCAGAAGCACCAGCACGACCAGGATGGAAGAGAGCGAACTCGAGCCGGGCAGCACGTTGAGCAGACCGTTCAGCTGGTCAGCCAGCCATCCAGCCAGGCGCAGCAGGGGGTTCTCTGGTCGGTTGTACTCCGGTTTGGCCAGCTCCTGGATGAGCAGGTCGCGCGCCTCGTCTCGGTCCGGACCGTTGACGAGCGACATCATCCGCATGCCACTGTGACCGAGCGACCACGACGGGCCACGGTCACCGACGACTCCGCGCGGCGGTGCGAGCCGACGCGGCTTGTTGCATCGCGATGTCCAACCCTTCGCGACGGATCCGCTGGTCCAGGTAGAGCAGCGCGGTCACGCCGGCGGTGAAGGGGGTGACCAGGAGGCCGACCAGGAACTGGGTGAGGTGTTGGCCGAAGACGGTGAAAGTCAGCAGCAGGGACTCGTCCTGGGTGAAGGTGCCTGCTGCGAGGAGGAAGATCGTCTGCAGGGGCGTGGACACCACGCCGCTCATGATCGCGGCGATCAGCTGGGCCAGCAGCCAGATGCCGAGAAGCCGCCAGAACTGGGACCCGGCGCTGAGCCGCCACGAGCGCCGGATGGCTTGGATGGGTCCGGCCCGTTCCAGCACGATGGGGGCGGTGGTCAGCAGCAGGCGCACGGCGAGCCAGATGGCAGCCACGATCGTGAGGACCATCGCGAGGACGCCGATCACCACAGCGAGGGGCTCACCCACCGCGATCGTCGCGACCAGCGCGAAGATCCCCACGGCGAAGACGACCGTGATGATGATGCCGGTCAGGAGCGAGACCCCGATCAGGGCCAGAATGCGACGTCGCACAGCCTTCCAGGTCTGGCCCAGTCCCACCTTGTCGCCCAGGGCGGCCTCGCTCACGACATACAGGATCAGCCCGCTCAGGATCAACGTGGCGAACGAGGCGGTCAGGCTGGGCAGGACCAGGCCCAGCGCAAACGCCACTTCCTCGTCCTGGAAGACCAGATTCTGCACGGCGAGGGAGATCAGGAGGGAGGGCAGCAGAAAGGCGCCGAGGACGATGACCGAGAGTCCGACGGTTGCCTCGGGGTTGCGTCGGATGGTGTTGATCGCACCGCCGAAGATGTCTGCGAGCTTCAGCGGTCGGAGCGGGATGACTCCGGGCTGGTACATCCGGGCCACGTGCTCCGGCGCGACCTGATGCCACGACGGTTGGCTCGGCGACTGATGTCCGTAGCCGGTGGCGTCCTGTTGGTATCCCGGTCCGTCCTGTCCGTGCCCCGGGGGACGCTGCCCGTACCGGTCGGAGTAGCGATCGGTCGAAGCCGTCTCTGCACCGGGGGTCTGCTCCCAGCCCGGGGGCGGCCCAGCGCCTGGACCATCACTCATGAGTCTGTCTCGTTCCCCGTCGGATTGTGGTCGCCAGGTCAGCAGCGTGCTGGCGGGCTTGTGTGCTGCTCATTGCGGTAGCCCCCATCCGCTCCTGCCTACGGACGATACCTGGCTCGGCGCGACGAAGCTGATGACCTCGCCGCCACAAGGTGAGCACCGACTTTCGACGCTGTTGGACGTCGCGGGTGAATCTCTTGACGAAGGTGAGCCATGGGTGGTCGCGAATGCACCAGGCCTGGGCCAGGAGCCCTTGGTCGCCGAGGGGCTGGATCAGGTGGGCGGCGAAGATCCCCTCGGCGACAATGATCCCGGCCCCCGCCAGCTCGACCGAGCGCGTTCCGAGGACCCGAGAGGTCGAGATGTCGTAGTGGGGGACCTGCACCTGACCGTCGCTACGCAGAGTATGCAGCGCCTTCACGGCGCGGCCACGGTCCCAGGAGGCCGGGTCGTCCCAGTCGGGGAGGCCCAGAGAGGACATGGGTAGCTGTGGATCCGATCCGTCGCGATAGAAGTCGTCGAGTTCCACGACGGGCCAGCCATGGGCTGCCTGCAGGGCCGAGGCCAGACGCGACTTACCCGACCCGCTCGGTCCGCTGATGAGGATGACTCGAGCTGACGCGCGCTTCGGCTCGACGAGGGGCATGAGCGTGGAGTGTAGTTGGCCCGGATTACGGACGAGGGGCCCAGCCTGCCCACCTAGACTTGCGGACTGTGAGCAGTGCGGATCTTCCAACCGGCGCCGACCCAGGCGGTGCGCCCGAGGAAGGCGACCTGGTGGGGGTCTACCGGACCTTGCCGTCGAGGGTGCTCGGCTGGTCGATGACGGCCGCCGTGGGAGTGGTGGGTTACACCGTGGTCAGCAGTGAGCTGTCCCTGGGCCGAGGGGTGTTGTTTCCGGTCTCTGCCGTCTGCTTCGTCGCGGTGCTGATCTGGATCCTTCTCTTGAGGCCCTCGGTCGAGCTGAGATCGGAGTCGGTGACGCAGCGCAACATCCTCAAGG
>JBASAN010000530.1:0-4435 GCA_049650625.1 Ornithinimicrobium sp. | reverse complement strand
GTGCCGTAGCAACGGGTGAGCCCATGGACGTCGCCGCACTGCTGCGGGCGGCCCTGCAGGATCTGGGTCGGTGACACGTGGCCGATGACGAGCGGCTCGTCGATGCCGATGCTCCGGAGGAAGAACGACAGGTCGAGGCCGCCCTGCGTCCTCGCCGCCTGAGAGACTTCCCCGGCCAAGGTCGGGTGTGTGACCAACTGGGGCTTCTTCTGGAGGCGGCCCGCCGTCGTAGTGCGCCGCCGGACCACGTATTGCTCTCCGGCCCTCCCGGGCTCGGCAAGACCACCCTGGCCATGATCGTGGCTGCCGAGCTGGAGCAACCCATCAGGATCACCAGTGGACCGGCGATCCAACACGCCGGTGATCTCGCCTCGATCCTCAGCTCGCTGGCCGAGGGTGAGGTGCTCTTCCTCGACGAGATCCACCGTATGTCGCGACCAGCTGAGGAGATGCTCTACCTGGCGATGGAGGACTTCCGCGTCGATGTCATCGTGGGCAAGGGACCCGGGGCCACCGCGATTCCCCTCGAGCTGCCGCCCTTCACGGTCGTGGGGGCCACCACGCGGGCGGGGCTTCTTCCCGCGCCGCTACGTGACCGTTTCGGGTTCACCGGTCACCTGGACTTCTACTCCACCGAAGACCTCGTCACCATCCTGACCCGCAACGCCGAGTTGTTGGAGATCGACGCGGACGAGGCCGGCATTGAGCAGATCGCCTCCCGATCCCGAGGAACGCCCCGGATCGCGAACCGGTTGCTCCGCCGCGTGCGCGACTGGGCGCAGGTGCACGGACAGCACATCGTGGACCTGGACGCGGCCCTGGCGGCGCTGGCCCTCTTCGACGTCGACGAGCTCGGGCTCGACCGTCTCGACCGCGCGGTGCTGGACGCGCTGTGTCGACGATTCGGCGGAGGGCCTGTCGGGTTGAGCACCCTCGCCGTCTCGGTAGGCGAGGAGCCCGACACCGTGGAGACGGTCGCTGAGCCGTTCCTGGTCCGTGAAGGGTTCATGCTGCGCACCCCGCGGGGGAGGGCTGCAGCCCCGTCCGCCTGGAAGCACCTCGGCTTGGCCCCTCCGGACCAGGCATCGACCAGTGCCCAGCACCCGTTGCCGTTCAGCAGCGACGGCGGTCGGCTGGGGTAGGGCCTGCCCTTCCTCGTGGGCCGAGCCTGGCGCGAACGGTCGGCCAGAGCACCGACCCCGACGTCCGTTCTTTGGCCCCTCTGCGCGCCTCGCCTAGACTGCCCCGGGCACGTGCCACGATGCGCTGCCCCCTACCGATCACGATCAGATCATCGCTAAAGGACGCCCATGCCCGTCATCACCACTGCCGCGAGCGGCTCAGGGAACGGTTCGTTCTCGGTGCTGATCCTGGCTTTGCCGCTCGCGCTGCTGGCCTATCTCATCTTCTCCCAACGCCGTCGCGCACGCCGCGAAGCGAAGGCCCAGCAGGGTTTGCAGGTCGGTGACCCGGTCATGACCCGGGCCGGGATGTTCGGGTCGGTGAGGGTGCTCGAGGGACCGTTGGTCCACGTCGAGATTGCCCCCGGTGTCGTCGTGGTCTTCGACCGACGCGCGGTGATTCCAGGCGCAGCACCCACCCCCGACCGAGCCACGAGCGAGCTTGACGACGAGTCCTCCGACCCATCGGACTCACCCGACACAGACGGGAAGTGACCGTCTGATGGCCGTCAAACCGCGCAACCGGACCGCGGTGCGGACGCTGTGGTCCCTGTTCGCCATCGCCGCCCTGATGTTCACCGGCTTGGTCGCAGCCTCGCAGTGGGCAGACCCCAAGGCTCAACTGACGCCGCTGCTGGGTCTCGACCTTGCCGGGGGACGTCAGATCGTCATCCAACCCGTCGTCACCTCGGGGGAGGCGTCTGAGGACCAAGTCCAGCAGGCCATCGACATCATCCGTCGCCGGATCGACGGCAGTGGCACGGCGGAGGCTGAAGTCTCCCGACTGGGTGGTGACAACATCGCGGTCGCCATCCCCGGCAACCCCTCCGCGGCGCAGCTGGAGTCGCTGAGCCGCTCGTCGCAGCTCCAGTTCCGGCCGGTGCTTGTGGCCCAACCCTCCGGGGTGGACCCGGGAGCTCAGGAGCCGGTGCCGACACTCCCGCTGCCCGACAACTTCGAGCCGCCCGCCCCTACGGAAGGGGATACTTCTGGGGGAGATGCTCCCCAGCTACCGGGCGTCGAGCCCGCCCCCGATGGCGGCGAGGTCGACAACGGAGCGTTCCCCGAGGGACTGCGCGCTCAGGACGGAGCCGAAGAGACCGGCTCGCCCGACGAGGCGGAGCAGACCACGGATGCCCCATCACCGTTGGACCAGGCGCCGATCGCGACCGATGACCCCAGTTCGTTGGACCAGATCACCCCCGAGCTCGGGGAGCAGTTCACGGCGCTGAACTGCCTCGACGGACTGGAAGGTGACCGAGTCGCCGCGGCCCCGGAGGACCAGCCTGTGGTCGCGTGCTCGACGGACGGAGCCGAGAAGTACATCCTCGGACCGGTGGAGCTGACCGGTGCCTCGGTGGAGGACGCAACCGCCGGCTTCGAGAGCAACGCCCAGGGCACCACCACCGGGCGGGTCCAGGTCAGCCTGGACCTCGATAACGAAGGCGGCGCAAAGTTCGCCGACATCACCACCCGGCTCTTCCAGTATCCGAGCGGGGAAGCACAGAACCGGTTCGCCATCGTGCTCGACGGCAGCGTCATCACCGCTCCCGGGATCAACGGACCGATCCCCAGTGGCCAGGCCAGCATCACCGGCAACTTCACCATCGACACCGCTGAGGTGCTGGCCAACCAGATCAAGTTCGGTGCGCTCCCCATCTCGTTCACCACGTTGACCAGCGAGCAGATCAGCCCCACCCTGGGCGGCGAGCAGCTCACCCGCGGTATCCAGGCGGGGATCGTTGGGCTGCTTCTGGTCTTCCTGTACTCCCTGGCGCAGTACCGAGCGCTCGGGCTCGTCACGATCGGGTCCCTCGTGGTCGCCGGAGTGTTGGCCTACCTCTCGGTGACCTTGCTGGGGTGGGCCACCAACTATCGGCTCACGATGGCGGGGGTGACCGGCCTCATCGTGGCCATCGGCATCACGGCGGACTCGTTCATCGTGTACTTCGAACGGGTTCGGGACGAGGTGCGCGCCGGCCGGCCGCTGAGGTACGCCGTGGACACCGGGTGGGTTCGGGCCCGCCGCACCATCCTGATCTCCGACGCCGTGAACCTCATCGCGGCCGGAGTGCTCTTCTGGCTCTCGGAGTCCAGCGTCAAGGCGTTCGCCTTCACCCTGGGTCTGGTCACGGTGATCGACCTGATCGTGATCTTCCTGTTCACCCACCCCGTGGTCAGCATCCTGGCGAACACCAAGTTCTTCGGTGAAGGCCACCGCTGGTCCGGGATGGACCCCGAGCGTTTGGGGGCCAAACGGTCGACGTACCTAGGGCGGGGCCAGATCAACCTCCCACCGGTGAAGGTCAAACCATCGCGCGCCGAAATCGAAGGAGGCACGGTCTGATGGCTAGTTTCGCTCAGCTGGGCAACGACCTCTACACCGGGAAGCGCTCGTTCGACATCGTCGGTCGTCGCCGCGTCTGGTACACGATCTCCGCGGTCCTCATCCTCCTGTCGCTGGTGGGACTGCTGGGGCGGGGCATCAACTTCGGCATCGAGTTCCGGGGTGGCTCCGAGTTCCGCGTCAGCGCGGTCACCGACACCTCCGGCTACGAGGACATCGCTCGGGAAGCGGTCTCGCAGGCGGCGCCCGACTCCGAGGTCTCGACCACTCTGATCGGCACGGACACGGTCCGCGTGCAGACCGGCCAGCTCGAGAGCGGTCCGTCGGAGGAGGTGCGTGCCGACCTGGCGGAGGCCTTCGACGTTGACGCCGCCCAGGTCAGCAGCTCTTTCGTCGGCCCGTCCTGGGGAGCCACGGTGACCACCAAGGCGATCCAGGCGCTGGTGGCGTTCCTGGTGTTGGTGTCCTTGGTGTTGGCCCTCTACTTCCGGACCTGGAAGATGGCCGCCGCCGCGCTGGTGGCGCTGTTGCACGACGTGGTGTTCACCGTCGGGGCCTACGCCCTGTTGGGCATCGAAGTCTCGCCCGCCTCGATGATCGGCTTCCTCACCATCTTGGGATATTCGATCTACGACACGATCGTGGTGTTCGACAAGGTCCGGGAGAGCACAGAGCAGGCCCTCGACACCCGCCGGATGACGTACGCACAGTCAGCCAACCTCGCGGTCAACCAGACGTTGGTCCGCTCGATCAACACCTCCGTGGTGGCCCTGCTGCCGGTGGCCACCATCGTGGTCGTCGGGATCGTCTTCATCGGTCCGGGCACGCTGCTGGACCTGGCCATTGCTCTGTTCATCGGGATCACCGTCGGCACCTTCTCCTCCATCTTCATCGCCACGCCACTGCT
>JBASAN010000529.1:0-4068 GCA_049650625.1 Ornithinimicrobium sp. | reverse complement strand
GTCAGTACCTTCGCCCTGACGGCAGGCATGCGGGCCGGCTGGGGCTGCTGACCCGGCAGGGTTAAAGGTGGATCATATGGCCCGCGAGCCCGTGCACGGCCTCCATGACCGACTCGCCCAACGTGGGGTGGGCGAAGATGTTGCGGGCCACCTCGTCGGCGGTCAGGTCCCACTGTTGCGCCAGCGTCAGCACGGGCAGCAGCTCGGTCACGTCGGGACCGATCAGGTGCGCGCCGATGATCTCCTTGAACTCGGCGTCGGCGATGACCTTGACGAACCCGATCGGCTCACCCAGACCGGCGGCCTTCCCGTTGGCGCTGAAGGGGAACTTGGAGACCGTGACGTCATACCCCTTCTCCTTGGCCTGCTCCTCGGTGTAGCCCATCGAGGCCACCTGCGGCTGGCAGTAGGTCGCGCGAGGGATGAAGTCGTAGGCGATCTCCATCGTCTCTTCGCCGGCGATGGTCTCGGCCGCGACGATGCCCATGGCTGAGGCGGTGTGCGCCAGCATCAGCTTGGCCGTGACGTCGCCGATGGCGTAGACGCCGTCCACGTTGGTGCGCCCTCGGCCGTCGATCGCGATGGCGCCGCGTTCGGTCAGCTCGACGCCGATGTCGTCCAGCCCGAAGCCCTCGACACGCGGGACGAAGCCGATCGCCTGCATGACCTTGTCGGTCTCCAGCGTCTGCGACTCGCCACCGTCGGCCGGGGAGACGGTGACCTTGACCTTGTCGCCGGAGTCGTCGATCGCCTCGACCTTGGTCGACGTCATCAGCTTCACACCGAGCTTCTTGTAGTGCTTGGCCAGCTCCTTGGACACCTCAGGGTCCTCCAGCGGCACGATGCGGTCCAGGAACTCCACGATCGTCACGTCTACGCCGAAGTTGGCCAGCACGTAGGCGAACTCGACGCCGATGGCGCCTGATCCGGCGATCACGATGCTGCCCGGCAGCTCCTCGGTCAGGATCTGCTCCTCATACGTCACGACACGCTCGGACAGCTCGGTGCCCGGGATGAGGCGGGTGTAGGCCCCGGTGGCGATGATGAGGTTGTCGAAGGTGAGCTGGCTGGTCTCGCCCTCGTTCAGTTCTACGTCCATGGAGGTCGGGCTGGTCAGCGTGCCCCACCCGTCGACCTCGGTGATCTTGTTCTTCTTCATCAGGAAGTGGACACCCTTGACGATCCCCCCCGACACCTGACGACTGCGTTTGAACGTCGGGCCGAACGCCATCGTGGCGTCGCCCTCGATGCCGAACTTCTTCTTCTCGTGCTGCAGCGTGTGCGCAAGCTCGGCGTTCTTCAGCAACGCCTTGGACGGGATGCACCCGACGTTGAGACAGACCCCGCCCCAGTACTTCTTCTCCACCACAGCGACCTTCTTGCCCAGTTGGGAGGCGCGGATCGCCGCGACATACCCACCCGGTCCGGCGCCCAGAACAACAACGTCATAGTGATCGGCCATGCCGTCAGTATGCCGTGCGCCGGGGAATCGCGCGATGACCCGGGGCCTGAGCAGGCGGGGTAGCCCAGCGGGCAGGATGGGTGCATGAGCACGCCGAAGCAGGTAGTCAGCGAGAGCATCATCATCGATGCCCCAGCCCACGTCATCTTCGACATCCTGGCGGATCCACGCCAGCACTCCCGGATCGACGGATCGGGGTCGGTCCAAGAGGTCACCATCGGCCCCGAGCGGCTCAGAGAGGGCGCGACGTTCGGGGCCCGGATGAAGATGTTCGGAATGCCCTACAAGATCACGAACCGGGTCGTGGAGTTCGAGGACGGTGCTCGGATCGCGTGGCGACACTTCGGCGGCCACCGTTGGCGCTACCTCCTGGAGCCGCTCGGGGAGTCGCAGACGAGAGTGACCGAGCAGTTCGACTACTCCCACCACCGCGGGCTCGCAGCGCGCGCCATCGAGACAGCGAAGTTCCCGGCCCGCAACCGACAGGGCATACAAACGACGCTGGCCACTCTGAAAGCGGTGGTCGAGGGCTGACCTCTTGACGCGTCGTCCTGTTCTGTGGTTCTCTAGTTAAGTAACGAACCAACAAGGGGGCAGAGTGGAGCCATTCGACGATCGTTCGCCGATCTACCAACAGATCGCCGAGCACGTTCGCAGTTCCATTCTGTCCGGAGATCTGGACGAAGGGGCCCAAGTGATGTCCACGACGGCATACGCCACGACGTATCGCATCAACCCGGCGACGGCGGCGAAGGCGATGGGGTTGCTGGTCGATGAGGGGTTGGTGGATAAGCGTCGCGGTCTGGGGATGTTCGTCGCCTCGGGAGCCCGGGAGCGGCTGCGTGACCGTCGGCGCGCCTTGTTCGTGGACGACGTCGTCCGGCCCGTGCTGCAGCAGGCGCACTCTCTCGACCTATCCACCGAGGACCTCATCCGTGCACTGAGGGAGATCTCGTGAGCGCCTCGATGGACGTCGTCATTTCCGCCGTGAGTCACCGCTTCGGGGCCACCGCCGCCGTGTCCGACGTCGATGTGACTATCCGTGGGGGCACCATCACCGGCCTGGTCGGCCGCAACGGTGCAGGCAAGACCACGCTGGCGTCACTGATCGCGGCCTGGCAGCCGCTCCAAACGGGGTCGATCACGGTCGGCGGGCAGAGCGTCTGGGAGAACGGTGGCCGCACTTCCCGGGTGGCCCTGATGAAGGAGTCGGGCAGTCTGCTCGACGACCAGCGCATCAAACACTCCATCCGAGTGCACCGAGCAGCCCGGCCGAACTGGGACGACGCCTACGCCGAGCGACTCCTCGACCTATTCGAGATCCCGGTGAGGAAGACCCCGCTGAAACTGTCGACGGGGAAGCGCTCGGCGCTGCGGGCCAGTATCGCGCTCGCCTCCCGAGCCGAAGTCACGATTCTGGACGAGGTCTACCTCGGGATGGACGCCGTGGCGCGACGGTTGTTCTACGACGAGCTCATGGCCGACTACATCGCCCATCCGCGGACGATCGTGCTGTCCTCGCACCTGTTGGACGAGGTCGAGGACCTGATGGAGGACGTCGTGATCCTCGACCGCGGACGGGTGATGGCCTCGGGTGAGACCGACGCCGTCCGACAGCGGCACTCTTCGGGATCCTCTCTGGCTTCCCTTACCGACGTCCTCGTCCAGATCAGCACCGCAGGAGCAGACCGATGACCGCAACGACCACCGACCGAGTCTCGCCCGTGCCGCAGTGGCTGACGGTGGCCACGCTGCTGACGAGGGAGGGCATGCGCGGCCTGCTCTCGGCCACAGGCGTCATAGCGGCGGTCGCCGTGTGCTTCTATCTTCTTGCTCGCAGTCAAGGGTGGGACTTCGTCCAGTCGCGCGACGACGTGCTCCTCGGAGTCGTCGCGGACCAGCGCAGCGTGGTGGTCGTGGTGGCCTCCGGCTGGCTACCCATCGCTATCGGGACAGCCGCCATCATCATCTCGATCATCCTGACGGCTACCCGGACACGAATGTTCATCGGCGTGGGTCTCACCCGCCACGCCGTCACCGTGGGCACCGCGCTGACCACAGCCGTACTGATGATCTACACGGTGTTGGTGGCAGGGATCTTCACCCTCGTCCTCGGTCCTACGGCGGTGGCCGAGTTCCTGGGGGCCGGTGGCGCCGACACCACGAGCGTGATGGTCCTCGGGGCCAGCGGTCTCGCGCTGGGCATGGTTGGTGCGGTCGCAGTGACGGTGCTCTTCCTCCGGTGGCGCTGGTGGGTCGGGGTCTGCGTTTCGGCACTGCTCGCCCTCATCTTGGCGTTCGCCGGGGCTCTCGGGCTTCTCGACCCTGGGCCGGCCGCCGTGCCCTGGGGTCTATGGCTCCTCACCGCTGTGCTCGGGATCGCCTACTGGGCCATGATGCGGCGGCTTCCCGTCCGCTAGCCCCATATCCGCTGACCTTCGTGGGGCTCCTGACCGATGTGCGCGCCCCTGGCGCCGCCGCCACGGACAACCGCGCGCACATCGGTCAGGAGCACGAAGGGACGGGGTCGGGGTTGACGCAAGGGCAATCGTGGCGCATAGTCATCAGGTGACCTTCTCTTCCGTACTTATTGGCCAGGACGCGTC
>JBASAN010000528.1:0-1757 GCA_049650625.1 Ornithinimicrobium sp. | reverse complement strand
GAGACACTGGTTTTCGTTCCCGTCGCCGTGCTCTTTGTGGTGAACGTCTGGATCCTCGGACGTAGCGCAGCTCGTCAGCGACGCCGCTGGCATGAGCAAGGCATCCAACCATGAACTGTCGGTCCTGAGCACCGAGGTGCGATCGACGAAACAGAGGCTTGCAGCGCGAAGTTCAAGCGGCGAACAGTTTTGAAACCCGTCACACGAGCCCATCCCGCACCGGCGACGCTCCGCGAGCCCATCCCATGCGGGACGATGCAGGAGCAGCCCTCGTGCGCTCTCGTTCATCGTCGCAGGGCTTCGGCTGAAGGGATGGCGGCATCCGCGATCCGCTCGCTCATGTCGAGGGCTGACTACTTGCCTGTCAGGATGTCGGCGTGGACGACACGAGCAATTCTCGCAGCAAGGTGACGCTCGCCTCCGACTTCCGGGTCAGGGCAGTCGAGCCGACTTCGACGTCGGCTGATCGGGCGATGCGCGCCTACCTGCATGATGTCGCGAGTAGCTACCACGGGCGGCCTGCCACCTCAGCTGAGCTAGAGATCGCACTGTCGGAGCACCCTAGTGATGACCTCATTGCCCCTCATGGCGTGTTTCTCGTGGCAACGACCGCCGACGTTGTTTGCGGCTGCGTGGCACTCGCGCGTGTGGCACCTGGCGTCGGAGAGGTCCGTCGGCTGCACGTCGACCGCCGTTTCCGCAGACTTGGACTGGGTCGGCGATTGATGCTGGAAGTTGAGGAGTTAGCTCGAGGCATGGGTTTCGCGCAGCTACGCCTCGATACCCGCAAGGACCTCGTAGAATCACAGCGGCTCTACGAGTCCCTCGGCTACTGCGAGACACCGCCCCACTCGGGCGGACCATACTCGGACCGCTGGTACGGCAAGCTGCTTGGCTGAAATCGTCGCCATTGAGTGCGGATCCCGCACCGGCACGCTGTGAGCCGATCAGCTATCGACGACCGATCATCAAGGCTTGGGCCCGGGGTGATTGTCCCTCGGATCGGCAGCAAGGATGCGCTCATGAACCAGAGGACGCTGCAGACCCATCGGCTGGTCTTGGTTCCCCTCGCGGAGGAGCATCTCGAGCACGAGGTTGAACTCGACTCCGACCCCGAGGTGATGCGCTACCTGGGCTCGGGCCGTGCGCGTACCTGTGACGAGGTACAGCGACTGCACCGCGGCCGCCTGGCCGTCGCGTGGGAGGTCTCGGCTTCTGGGCCGGGCTCGTCGATGGTGAGTTCGTCGGCTGGTGGATTCTCGAACCACCGGAGCGCGCCGACCAAGGCCCGGTCGAGGGGCAGGCTGAGCTCGGCTACCGATTGCTGCGCCGGTTCTGGCGAAGAACCCTGGGCAGTGAGGGAGCGCGCGAGCTCATTCGTTACGGTTTCGAGGACGTCGGACTCGTGCGGATCTTCGCCGAGACGATGGCGGTGAACGCAGCCTCGCGCGCGACGATGGTCTCCGTGGGTATGCAGTTCGTGCGGAATTTCCAGCTGGCTTTCGATGAGCCCGTGCCGGGTAGCGAACTTGGCGAGGTTGAGTACGCGATCTCGCGAGAGCAGTGGGCCGGTCGCTGAGGCCGAGCTGTGCGTCTGGGACGGGCTCGCGGGGCGACCCGGTGCCCAATCGGTGATCGTCGCGCGGGACGCGCTCCAGACAGGATCCGGTAGCGGGTCGCTCGGCGCCCCCATCTCGCTGCGGGGATACCGCGGATCGCGAAATGAGCGGGCACACGTCAATCGCGCTTCTCGATCG
>JBASAN010000527.1:0-7992 GCA_049650625.1 Ornithinimicrobium sp. | reverse complement strand
GCACGATGTTGATGGCGGCAGCGCGCGCACGACGAAGGTCCTTGTGCGGGGCGTCCTGCAGGTTCTGGTCCTGCGTGTAGGCGTGGATCGTCGTCATCAGGCCCTTGACGATGCCGAGGTCGTCGTGCAACGCCTTGGCCATCGGGGCCAGGCAGTTCGTCGTGCACGACGCGTTGGAGATGATGTTGTGCGACGCGGGGTCGTAGTCCCCGTCGTTCACGCCCATGACCAGGGTGATGTCCTCGTTCTTGGCCGGGGCCGAGATGATGACCTTCTTGGCGCCTGCGTCGATGTGGGCCTTGGCCTTCGTGGCGTCGGTGAAGATGCCCGTGGACTCGATGACGATATCCGCTCCGAGCTCACCCCACGGGAGCGCCGTCGGGTCCTTCTCGGCGAAGGCTTTGAATGACACCCCGTCCACGCTGATGTCGGTGTCCGTCGAGGTGACTTCGCCTTCCAGACGGCCCAGGATCGAGTCGTAGCGCAGCAGGTGCGCCAGCGTCGCGTTGTCGGTCAGGTCGTTGACACCCACGATCTCGATGTCGGCGCCGGAAGCGTGCACAGCGCGGAAGAAGTTGCGGCCGATACGGCCGAATCCATTGATGCCTACCCGTACAGTCATCGGGTTCGCCTTTCGTTGTGGTGTCGCACGTGTCTTGAGTGGTGACGTCGGTGTCACAGATGTCGCGGGGTGACCCGGCGACGGGCCCGAGGCTCGGTCGCCGTGGTTGTCCCTGTCTAACCTAAGGGATCGCGCGCCCCGGCACGAGCACGGGCCGTGATCGGGTGGAGCGCTACCTCATCGGGCCACCGGGCTCAGTCGTCGAACAGCTCCGGACTGACCTGGGCCTCGGTGCCCTCGATACCCTCTTCTTCGGCTCGCTTGTCGGCCATGGCCAGCAGCCGGCGGATGCGCCCAGCCACCGCGTCCTTGGTCATCGGTGGCTCGGCCAGACCGCCCAGCTCCTCGAGGCTGGCCTCCTTGTGCTTCAGCCGCAGGTGCCCGGCCACGGCCAGGTGCTCTGGCACGTCCGGTCCCAGGATGTCCAGGGCGCGTTGCACACGTGCTCCGGCAGCGACGGCCGCCCGAGCCGAACGGCGCAGGTTGGCGTCGTCGAAGTTGGCCAGTCGGTTGGCGGTGGCACGCACCTCACGACGCATGCGCCGTTCCTCCCAGGTCAGCACCGCTTCGTGGGCACCGAGACGCGTCAGCATCGCCCCGATGGCGTCACCATCGCGCAGCACGACCCGGTCGACGCCGCGAACTTCGCGCGCCTTCGAGGCCAATCCCAGTCGACGAGCCGCTCCGACGAGCGCCAAGGCCGCCTCAGGCCCGGGGCAGGTCACTTCGAGGGCCGAGGACCGACCGGGCTCGGTGATCGAGCCCCGCGCCAGGAACGCACCCCGCCAGGCGGCTTCGGCGTCACAGACCGACGCCCCGACCACTCGGGGAGGCAGGCCACGCACCGGGCGGCCTCGGTGGTCGATCAGACCGGTCTGTCGAGCCAGGGACTCGCCGTCGTTGGCCACCCGGACGACATAACGCGTCGACTTGCGCAGTCCCCCGGCGCTCATGACGACGATCTCACTGCGCACGCCGTAGACCTCGTGGATGAAACCACGTAGCCGCCGCGCGGACTGGGCCGTGTCGAGCTCGGCCTCGATGACGATGCGACCGCCGATGATGTGCAGCCCACCGGCGAACCGGAGCATCGTGGCCACCTCGGCCTTGCGGCAGCAGGTCTTGGTGACGGGGAGCCGGCTGAGCTCGTCTTTAACTTTCGCTGTCATTGCCATCGCGGACATCATCTCCCGAGACGTGGGTGATCCGCGCCAGTGCTGGCGGATGAGGACGAAACGAGCTGCGTCTGCGAGATGACGTCGCGGAAGGCCGCAGCCAGTCGAAGCGTGTCGTGCTGGCCCTGGCCCCGCTGCGCGCTGACTGTAGAGACGACGAGTTCGGCGCCGACCGCCGCGCAGGCTTGGCGCAGGGCGTGCTCGTCTGCGCCGGTGACGCGCGGGTCGGCGATGACGTAGTCGAAGGTCAGGTCCGGAGCGTGGGCGCGGAGAGCCTCGATGTGCTCGGCGATCGCGAAACCGGCGGTCTCGCCGTCGTGGGTGCCGACGTTCAGGGTGAGGATGCGCCGCGCGGGAGTCTGCTCCAGAGCACGCCGCAGGTCCGGCACCAGGAGGTGGGGCATCACGGAGGTGAACCAGGACCCCGGTCCCAGGATCACCCAGTCCGCGACGGTGATCGCCTCAACGGCCTCGGCGCACGCCGGTGGATCGTCGGGAAGCAGGGACACCCCCAGGACGCGGCCTGTGGCGGAGGCGACCGAGGACTGGCCGCGGACCGTCACCGCCTCGGGGCCGTTGGCCGAGGAACCGGTGGGGTCGTTCTGCACCTGGGCTTCGATCTGCAGCGGCACCGTCGACATGGGCAGCACCCGCCCCCGGATGTTCAGGAGGCGACCCGCCACGTCCAACGCCTTGACCGGGTCGTCGCTGAGCTCCCAGAGACTCATCAGCAGCAGGTTGCCCAGGGCGTGCCCCGAGAGCTCCCCCGTACCCCCAAGCCGATGCTGAAGAACGGCCGACCACTGGTGTCCCCAGCTGGTGTCCTCACACAGCGACGACAGAGCCATCCGCAGGTCACCGGGGGGCAGGATGTCGAACTCCTCCCGCAGTCGCCCGCTGGACCCGCCGTCGTCGGCCACGGTCACCACCGCCGTGATGTTCTCCGAGAGATGTCGCAGTGCCCGGAGGGTGGCCGAGAGCCCGTGCCCTCCGCCAAGGGCCACCATCCGCAGGCCGCTCATTCGCGCCCCAGATCGCGGTGGAAGCTCGTGATTTGGACTCCCCCGATGTCTTCCAATCGCCGGACCAGCTCCTCGACGCTGGCCACTGACCGGTGCTTGCCCCCCGTGCAGCCCAATGCGACCGTCACGTGACGTCTTCCTTCGCTGAGGTAGCCACGGGAGGCCGTGCGGAGCAGGGCCTCGGCGTGGTCGATGAACTCCGCCGCCCCTCGCTGGGCCAAGACGAAGTCGCGCACCGGCGCGTCCCGCCCGTTGAACTCGCGCAGGTCGAGGTTCCAGTAAGGGTTGGGTAGGAAGCGCATGTCCAGGACCACATCGGCGTCCAGGGGTATGCCGTACTTGAACCCGAACGACATCACGGCAAGTCGCAGGCGCGGTTGCTCGTCGCTGCCGAGCAGCTCGTCCACGGCCGCGGTCAGCTGGTGGACGTTGTAACCGCTGGTGTCGACGACGACCTCGGCGGAGGAGCGGATGTCGGCCAACATCCGGCGCTCCTGGCGTATGCCGTCGAGCAGCAATCCTTCGCCTTGGAGGGGGTGGGGGCGACGGACCGCGTCGAAGCGGCGCACCAACACGGCGTCGGAAGCATCGAAGAAGCAGATCATCGGCGTCCAGCCACTGGCTCGCAGGTCGGTCATCGCCTGGTCGAAGTCGACCACGAAGTCACGGCTACGGACATCCACCACCGCGGCCACGCGCGGATGGGTGTCGTCCTCGACCACCGACGCCAGGGAGGTGAGCATCCGGGCCGGCAGGTTGTCCACGACATACCAACCGCGGTCCTCCAGCACGTCAGCCGCCGTCGTCCGGCCGGCTCCGCTCATGCCTGTCAGCAGCACGAAGTCACCTCTCGGCGCCGACGGCTCGCTGTCCTGATCGCTCATTACGTCCCTTTCGGTCACGACGACTCTGCTGCTTCGGCCTTGCCCCGGCGCTGCGTCGGTTGGTCGACGAGGACCTCACCGACGGCCCGAACGCGCTACCCGTCAGTCCACCACTTCGCCGGTGCTCACATTAACCGCAGGCCGCTGCCCGTCGCTCCCGTTGAGCGCGGTCGCGATCGCCTCGGCCAAAGCCGGGCCGATCCCGGGGACGGTTTGCAGGTCCTCGACCGTAGCGGCTCGAACTCGTTTCACCGACCCGAACCGCGCCAGCAGCTGCTGCTGGCGTGCGGGGCCCAGCCCGGTGATCCCGTCCAACGCACTGGTCGTCATGGCCTTGGAGCGTCGCTGACGGTGGAACGCGTTCGCAAAACGGTGGGCCTCGTCGCGGACCCGCTGCAGAAGGTAGAGCCCCTCGCTGGTGCGCGGAAGGATGATCGGATAGTCCTGACCGGGGACCCAGACTTCTTCCAGCCGCTTGGCCAGCCCGATCACCATCACGTCGTTGACCCCGACGTCGGTCAGTGCCGCTTGGGCGGCGTTGACCTGGGGCAACCCACCGTCCACCACGACCAGGTTGGGCGGATAGGCGAACTTGGCCGGCCCGGCCGCCGCTGCCTCCACCTCACGGTTGGTCGTGCCCACGTCACCGGGCAGCGTCGCAATGCCACCGGACGTCTCCTGCTCGGGAGTCGGTGCGCCGGCGAGGTACTTGAACCGTCGAGTCAGCACCTCGTGCATCGCCGCCGTGTCGTCACCGGTACCGCTGCGGACGATGAAGCGGCGGTACTCCGACTTGCGGGCCAACCCGTCCTCGAACACGACCATCGAGCCCACCACGTTGGTGCCCTGGACGTGGGAGATGTCGAAGGACTCGATGCGCAGCGGCGCGTCCTCGAGCTCGAGCACCTCCTGCAGGTTCTGCAGGGCCTGGCTGCGCAGAGTCAGGTCACCGGAGCGGGCTACCTTGTGCCGAGCCAGAGCCTGGTCGGCGTTGCGTGCCACCGTCTGCATCAGAGCCCGCTTGTCGCCGCGTTGCGGCACGCGCACGTCTACTGTCGACCCGCGCAGACCACTCAGCCACACCCCGACGTCGTCACCCGCAGTGGGCAACAGCGGCACCAGGACCTCGCGCGGCACCGCCTCAGCGGCCTCTCCTCCATACACCTGTTGCAGCAGGTGCTCGACGATGTCGCTGGAGTCCTCGGCCCCCTTCTCGCTGACCCAACCACGCTGTCCTCGCACGCGCCCACCTCGGACGTGGAACACCTGAACCGCGACCTCCAGCTCGTCCTCGGCCATCGCAAAGACGTCGGCGTCGGTGGCGTCGGGCAGCACGACCGCCGAGCGCTCCAGGGCCCGCCGGAGCGCGCCCACGTCGTCGCGCAGCCGCGCCGCGGTCTCGAAGTCGAGCTCCTCGCTGGCGGCCCGCATCTTGGCTTCCAGGCGCTTGACGAACCGGCCGGTGTTCCCGGCCATGAAGTCGCAGAAGTCCTCGGCGATCTCCCGATGCTCCTGCTCATCGACCTTGCCCACGCAGGGAGCTGAGCACTTGTCGATGTAGCCGAGCAGGCAGGGACGCCCGACCTGCCGGGCGCGGTTGAACACGCCCTTGCTGCACGTGCGCACCGGGAAGACCCTGAGGAGCTGGTCGAGGGTCTCGCGGATGGCCCACGCGTGCGTGTAGGGACCGAAGTAGCGCGTGCCGGGACGTTTGGCCCCGCGCAGGACCTGGGCCCGCGGGAAGTCCTCGCCCATGGTCACCGCCAGGTACGGGTAGGACTTGTCGTCCCGGTACTTCACGTTGAACCGGGGGTCGAACTCCTTGATCCCGGAGTACTCCAGCTGAAGCGCCTCGACCTCATTGCGCACCACCGTCCACTCGACGCTGGCACCCGTGGTCACCATCGACCGGGTCCGAGGGTGCAGCGCCGACAGGTCCTGGAAGTAGGAACTCAGACGCGGGCGAAGTGACTTGGCCTTGCCGACGTAGATGACGCGGCCATGCGAGTCCCGAAAGCGGTAGACGCCGGGGTCGGTCGGGATCTCACCGGGCCCAGGGCGGTAGGTCGAGGGGTCAGCCACCGATGGCCTCCCGGGCTCTAACCGACAACCAGGTCGTCACCCTGGACGGTGACGCTGCGAGTCGTCAGGCCGGTCGTTGCGGGCCCGTTGACGACGTCACCGGTGTCGGGGTCGAACATGCTGCCGTGACAGGGGCACACGAGAGAGCCCTCGTTGAACTCGGAGACCGCACAGCCTTGGTGCGGGCAGGTAGCGTCGAAGGCGCGGAACTCTCCCTCGCTGGGCTGGGAGAACACGGTGTCGGAGGCTTCGTCGTAGACGGCCCCCCCGACCGGAACGTCCGCGGAGGGAAACCCCGCGGCGGCCTCGTCGGTGGCCTCGGAGGCGCTGCCCTGATCGTCGGCGCTCGCGTCATCGCCGGAACCGCCGTCGCCTCCTGACGTCGAGGAGTCAGCGCCGGAGTCGCTCCCGCACGCCGCGAGGGAAACCAGCCCCACCCCGAGGGGCAGCGTCGTGCCCGCCCGCAACACCACGCGACGAGCCAAGGGCACCGACGGTGACAACGGCGTAGCCGAGGTGACGGCGTCGACCGCCTCGGGCGATGAAAGATCCTGGGTGCTCATGTCGCTCTCCTTGGTGGGGTCAACGTCGTGCGTCTGTGGGGCATCACCGTCAGGCCGACGATGCCACCTCCTCGCGCCGCCGGTCCTCGGCCACGAGCACACCGGGGTCCAGCGCGACGGGGTCGAGATGCTTGCGATCGAACAGACGGGCCAAGAACGAACCGGTATAGCTGCTCTCGCTGCGAGCAACCTGCTCGGGAGTGCCGGAGGCCACCACACGGCCGCCCCCGACCCCACCCTCGGGTCCCATGTCGATAATCCAGTCGGCGGACTTGATGACGTCGAGATTGTGCTCGATCACGAGCACGGTGTTGCCCTTGTCGACCAGGCCCTGCAGAACGCCCAAGAGCTTGCGGATGTCCTCGAAGTGCAACCCGGTCGTGGGCTCATCGAGCACGTACACCGTCCGGCCTGTCGAGCGCTTCTGCAGCTCCGAGGCCAGCTTCACGCGCTGCGCCTCACCCCCCGACAATGTCGGGGCCGACTGGCCGAGGCGGACGTATCCCAAGCCCACATCGACGAGCGTGCGCAGGTGGCGGGCGATGGCGGGCACCGCAGCGAAGAATTCCGCCGCTTCCTCGATCGGCATGTCCAAGACGTCGGCCACCGTCTTGCCCTTGAAGTGCACCTCCAGGGTTTCGCGGTTGTACCGGGCTCCATGGCACACCTCGCACGGCACGTAGACATCCGGCAGGAAGTTCATCTCGATCTTCAGCGTCCCGTCACCGCTGCAGGCCTCACACCGCCCGCCCTTGACGTTGAACGAGAAACGGCCGGGCTGATAGCCGCGGATCTTGGCCTCGGTGGTCTCGGCGAAGAGGCGCCGCACGTGGTCGAAGACCCCGGTGTAGGTGGCCGGGTTGCTGCGCGGGGTCCGGCCGATCGGTCCCTGGTCGACGTGCACCACCTTGTCGAGCTGGTCCAGGCCCTCGACCCGGCGGTGTCGCCCCGGGACCTGTCGAGCGCCGTTGAGCTGGTTGGCCAGCACCTTGTACAGGATCTCGTTGACCAGGGTGGACTTGCCCGAACCGGACACTCCGGTGATCCCCACCAGGTTGCCCAGCGGGAAGGAGACGGTCACCGAGTCGAGATTGTGCTCCCGCGCGCCGACCACCTTGACCACCCTGCCGTCCTGGCCACGGCGCTTCTCCGGCATCTCGATGCTTCGGCGGCCGGACAGATACGCACCGGTGATGGAGGTCGGGTGCTCCAACAAACCGCGAACGTCTCCCGAGTGCACGACCTCACCCCCGTGCTCCCCCGCTCCGGGACCGATGTCGACGACCCAGTCGGCGGCTGCGATCGTATCCTCGTCGTGCTCGACCACGATCAGGGTGTTGCCCAGGTCGCGGAGCCGGGTCAGGGTCTCGATGAGTCGGTGGTTGTCCCGCTGGTGCAGTCCGATGGACGGCTCGTCCAGCACGTAGAGCACCCCGACGAGGCCCGACCCGATCTGGGTGGCCAGACGGATGCGCTGGGCCTCGCCGCCGGACAGCGTGCCGGCCGGCCGGTTGAGCGAGAGGTAGTCGAGGCCGACGTCGAGCAGGAAGCCCATCCGCGCCTCGATCTCCTTGATCACGCGCTCAGCGATCTGGACCTCGCGGGCGGTGAACTCGATCCCGTTCAAGAACTCCGCGCACTGGT
>JBASAN010000526.1:0-3150 GCA_049650625.1 Ornithinimicrobium sp. | reverse complement strand
GAGAGTGCCTGCAGCGGCGTTCTCCACCCAGGCAAGGAGCCGTTCGACGAAGCCACGCATTCCGTCCGCTGAGTTCCACTCGACCGATTCCGCGGCGTACAGGCACAAGAAGGTGCCCCACTGGACGTGCGGGCTCCCCGCCCAGCGGCGGTGATCCGCGTAGACTCTGGGAGGTGTGAACGGGAACCTGTCGCCGACGTAAACCCGGAACCGTTCGCGGGGACGTAGCCGCACTCCAGGGCCAGGCGCGATCCCGTCAGTGGCCAACGAGAACACGAACGGCGCCCCCGCCTCGGTCGACTCCGTGATGATCTCAATGCCCCCGGCAGAGATCGCAGCGAGCTCGGCCAACTGCAGAGCAGCCAGTTCCGGCCCGAGGGTAGGGGCCGGAACGACGGAGGCGAGCGACTCCGCGGGGTGCTGACCGTCTGCAGGCTCGTCGTCGACTGGATCAGCCACGAGCGATCAACCGCCGAAGCCGACCGGCGGAGGGGCTGCGTCGCCGCCGCGGTCAGAGGTGATGGCGGCGCGCAGACGCTCGACGCTGCTGCGCCCCTCTCCAGTCCCGCCGCCAGCACTCATCGCGGCGGCCGAACCCTCACCGGCGGAGGCGAGCGTGGCGGCCGCTGCGACGGCCGCCAGACGGCGGCCCATGGGCAGGGAGCGTGAGGCGTGCGTGAGCGACTTCGACAAGAGCGCCTCGGCGGCCTCCTCAACATCCTCCTCGCGGATGATCCGGGCGCCATTCTCGTCGACGGCGAACACGACGGGGGCGACAGCGTCACCGCTGGGCCACGACATCGTCACGATGACCTCGTCGACGACCTCGCTGTACCGGTTGTAGGCCTTCAGGTGCGGCGGGTTGTGCCGGGGCTTGTCCTGGGACGGGATCGGGCCGCTGCTGCACACGACGACGGCGTCGGTGGCCGCGTGACGCTCGAAGGCCTCGATCACATCGTTCTGGAGGACGTCCTTGCCATCAGCGTCGGGCAAGTACATGACCTTCTTGGAGCAGTGGTGCGGGGCGAGCAGGACGTCGTAGGTGAGGTACTCCTCGCGGCTCTTCTTCTCGCTGTAGTCGAAGATCTTCATGATCGTCTCGTGGGCGAGGTCGCCGAACATCAGCACCCGGCCACCGACGCCTGACGCGTCGACGAGCTTGACGTGCATGGCCAACGAGGTGTCGTTGCGGGCACTCGCGCAGTCGTCCGCGAAGGGAGCGTGGATGAAGGCCTCGAACTTGTCTCTGCAGTCGTGTCCGTCGAGGACGGTGATCGACTTGCCCGGGCCGGACTTGTACTCCGCGGGCAGCTCGGCGTATGCGTGCTGGTCGTGGTCGGTGTCGTAGCCGATGATGACGATGCGGTCGCCGCTCGCCGGCTCCTCGCCCTTCGCGATGGCAGCCTTGACGGCGGCGACCCGGCGCTCGGCCTCCTCCTGGAACGCCTTAGCGTCGGCGCACAGGTCCGGCGCGTTCTCCATCTGGTACTCGCGCCACAGACGCGGGGTGGCCCAAAGCTCGCCGATGCGCACCTTGTCGAGGAGGTCGGCGAAGCCGAGGCAATGGTCCTTGTCGGCGTGCGTCAGCGCGAAGACGGCCAGGTACGGCTCGTCGTCGACCTTCGGGAGGGTCTCGGCGAGCAGGTCGACGACCGGCACCTCCGGGTTCGCCCCGTCGTCGGCGAGGGCCATGTCGTGCAGGTCGATCTGCACGACCACCTCGTCCGAGACGACCAGCGTGGTGGAGTCGCCGGTCCCGACGGGCCAGAAGACCGCACCCATCTCGGACGGGGCGTCGGTGTGGGCGAGAGAGGTCGAGAGGCCCGTCTCGGTCGGCGGCGGGGCCATGCTGTTCTCCTACTTCCAGCAGTGCTGGAGGTCTTGATCCTCCCCGCGGTGTCCGCCCATCCGGGGGCTCGCACGGCATGGGAGTGTCGGCTTCGAATCGTTGGGTTCATGAAAGCACGAGGCACCGACAGTTCACGACCGACTTGAGGCCCTGGGGTGTCCGTAACAGGGACAGGCTCACAGGAGACGTCGCGACGATGAGCCGCTGCCGACTCACATGAATTGGCGGGGCCACAGGGACCGGCGCCGCGACCGTGTCCCTGGTTAGGTCACTTCGCCCGGTCGGCACCCTGCGAGGCGTGCAAGGATCGCGCCATGTGGCCCTTCCTGTCGCTCGACGTTCTCAACATGGGAGACGGAGCCTGTTCGGTGATCACCGAGTCGCGCGATGAGCGGATGATCCTCGATTGCGGGTCGTGGCGCTCCGGCGGCAGACCGCAGGCGCAGATCCTGGCTCATGCTCTCGGTCGCAAGTTGCGTTCGGCCAAGACGTTGGCGGTTTCCCACTTCGATGCCGACCACTGGAAAGGTTTGGCCGCGCTGCCCTCGGAGGCCCCGCGCGCAAATCTGCCGCAGCAGGTGCGGATCCGATACCCGGGACTGCCACGTCTGGCCCAGGAGACGACAGCCGCCTACCTAGCCTTGCGGGCGGTCGACGAGGGCGTGAGTCTGCGAGCTCAAGACCTCATCGCTGCATGGAAGACCGTGGCCGAGGTTGACGCGGAACCTCTGTTCGCTGGCTCTGAACTTCTGCTCGGGGACATGACATTCGACGTCGTGTGGCCACCGAGAGATCTGCCGGCATCGTGGAGTGGCGCGGCTCAGCGCACTCTCGACGAGCTCACCGAACTGGCCGAACAGATCCCGGCCCTAGCCCGAGCGCTCGACGAGGCATATCAGGACGCCTGGCCGGGGACAGGACAGCAGGCGGCACGCGAGGAGGGCTGGGGCTACGACCAAGAGGTCGGGTACCTGGCCGGGACGGCCGGGGATGAGGACCCGGAGCCGATCAGGACAGCAGACAACCCAGAACTCCCGCCGCCCCTAAGCCCACGAGAGGCTCTCGAGGCCGGTGTGGCATGGGACTTGGCCGGCGAAGGGGTGTGGGGCGACGAGCTGCCGCCCCACCCCGAGAACTGGGAGCCGCTCGATCCTAAAGACGACCGGTCGCCGCCGAACTCCGAGCACGGGCCCGAGAACTGGCGTCAGGGACACGACCAGGCGCTTGGTGGGCAACCTGGCGGGCAGCCAGTCGAGGCCCTGCCCGGACCACGCGTGGGGCCGGGGCACTCCGGCCACACC
>JBASAN010000525.1:0-3722 GCA_049650625.1 Ornithinimicrobium sp. | reverse complement strand
CCGTTGGTCGGCTCGTCGAGGATCAGCACCTCGGGCATCCCGAGCATGGCCTGCGCGATGCCCAGACGTTGCCGCATGCCTTGGCTGTAGGACTTCACCGGCCGATGCACCGCATCACCCAGGGCGGCGATCTCCAGCGCGTCGTCGAACAGCGCCTGCTCGGCAGGTCGCCCCGTGGCCGCCCAGTAGGCCTTGAGGTTCTCCAGCCCGGACCGGTGGGGTAGGAAACCAGGGCCCTCCACCAGCGCTCCGACACGCTGCAACACCGGCGCCCCGGCATACACCGGTTGCCCGAGCACATGCACGGTGCCGGCGTCGCGACCGATCAAGCCCATCACCATCCGTAGCGTCGTGGTCTTACCCGCGCCGTTGGGCCCCAACAGGCCGACCACCTGACCGCGTTCGGCGCGCCAGGACACGTCGTCCACGGCGCGGTGACCGTCGGGGTACTCCTTGACCAGACCGCTGACCACCAGCGGCACGTCCAGGTAGTCCTCGCGCTGAGGGTGGGGGCGGGTGCGGGCTCGTAGGGCGGCCAGAGCGATCACCAGCAGCAACACCGCGAGCGCGATGGCGACGCCGATGGTCTCGGTGTCCCACCGGCTCGAAGCACTGACGGCGGTGCCCTCGAGCACCGGCAGGGTCAGGGCCGGCCCGGCCAGGGCCACCTGGTCGATGCGAGCGGCAGGGTCCACGCGGAACGAGCCGTCGGTAGCGCTGACCAACACGCGCCACGTCGAGCCGGCCGACATCTGCCAGGTGCCGGCGGGCAGGTGCACGTCGACCTGCTCGCTGCTGCCCGGCGTGACCGCAACCTTCACGGGAGCGACCAGACGACGCGGCAGCACGGGACCGCCCGGCTGGACCTCCCACAGCGAGACGAAGAAGGTCGAGGGGGTCCCCGACGATGTGACGTCGAGACGGACCTGCGGGGCCCCGGCGACCAGCATCGACTCGGCTACAGGGTCGGTGTCGAAGGCAACGCTCTGTCCCGGAAGGGCGGCGAGCGCGTAGGTCGGCAGCGCGGTCAGCAGTCCGCCCAGCCCCGGCACGGCGGTCAGCGACTCCGGCACCCCGCCGGGAGGGCTGATCAGCGCGGGTGGACCGGCAGCAGAGAGCGGGACCGACGTGGTCTGCGCGTCTCCTGCCTCCCCCACCAGGCCGGGGTAGGTAGGGTCCGTGAACTGCTGGGCGGCCTGACCACCGGTCGGCGGCGGGGCGGCGTAGCTGAAGGCCGGCAACGGCAGCGTGTCCTGGGTGACCGGCTGGTCGGCCCGGAGCGTGCCGTCCAGCCAGGTCAGCGTGTCCTGCGTCTGGGTCTGCTCGAGGTCGGCGGGATCATCACCCGGCGTGGTGCCGTCGTTGCCGGGTGGCCCGCCCTCCTGCTGGCTGGTTTCGGGGGCGGTGCTCTGCCCGTCGTGGCCGCCGTTGAACCAGTTCACCGCCACGGGGACTCCGGCCTCCAGCAGGGCGGCGGCGTTGGCGTCGGCCTGGTCCAACCCGAAGAGACTGTCCGACATGCCTTGGGCCAGGTAGACCGGAGCGTCGATCTGATCCAGCGTCGGCGCCGGACTGTGCCCGCGCAGTTCCTCGATCAACGGGGCGTTGCCGGCCGGGGACTCCATGGCCGAGACGAAGTCCTCACACAGTTGAGGGTCGAACCGCCCGCACAGTGCCGCACCGGAAGCAGTGGGCTCGGCCCCCTCTGCGTCTCCCTGCTGCAGCTGCGCCCCGAGCACGGCGGTGAAGAAGGTAGAAGCCCACAGCTTCTTGAACGGTCCTGGCTCCTCGGACCCTTGGGCGGCCTGAGGGTAGAAGGCTTCGGCGAGGTCGTTCCAGGTGATCTGCGCGATCACCGAGTCCACCCGGTCGTCGGCCCCTGCGGTCATCAACGCCATCGCTCCGCCGTAGCTCCCCCCGACGACACCGACCCTGGGGTCACCGTCCCCGTCCTGTTGCACGTCCGGGTCCTCGGCCAACACGTCGATCAGCGCCCGGGCGTCCGCGATCTCGAAGTCGGGGTCGTTGAGGTGCACGTTGCCCCCTGAGGTCCCGAAGCCGCGAGCGGAGTAGGCAAGCACCACGTATCCGTCGTCGGCGAGCGTCTCGGCCTCGCTGACCAGGTCGTCCTTGCTGCCGCCGAAGCCGTGCCCGAGGATGACGGCCGGAGCGGGGTCGGAGCTGCCTTCCGGACGGTAGAGGTCGACGTCCAAAGACACCTCGGTGCCGTCGGGCTCGGCCCCCACCGGCACCTCACGCGTGTCGGCCGCGCCTTGAGCTGATGCCGAGGGCAGAGCCATGGAGGGGCTCACCGCCGGGGCACACGCCAAAGCCAGCCCCAGGGTCACCGCAACACCATGTCGCACGGCGAGAGACGGCATACCCACAGCCCTTCACGAAGGAGCACCGCAAGTCGCCGTGCAAGAGGTCAACGGTACGGGGACGGGTCTCGTTCCCGGCCCCCGGGTAGCCCCCGGTAAGCATTGGCTAGGCGAGCAACGAAGTGTTGATCGCTCCGGGGAAGCGCCAGGAGAATCGGGTCTCCCCCAGCCACTCGCGGACCTGCTGGGCGCGCAGCTCCACCTCGCGTCGCCGCGCCGCGGACACCTCGTCGAAGTAGTGCAGCCGGATGTCTCCCTCCTTGCCCTGACCCCACGCCCCCACGATCTGACCGTCCACCCACACGGTGGGGCCCGCGTTGCCGTAGGCATCCCACGCCGCTTCCCCACCGGCGGGCGCGTAGAAGTCGCGGTCCTTCCATCCCATGACCGTGGGGTCCAGTCCCGGCAGCAACGCCACCCAGGGCTCGTCGTCCGGGTCCTGGTCCAGCTGCGAGGGCAGCACCCACGCAGGCCCCGATCCGGTGGTGACCTGCTCTGCGCCGCAGGCCAGGAGGGCCGCTCTGGTGTCGCCCAGGGTCCAGCCCATCCACCAGGAGAGGTCGCGCTCGGTCCCGGGACCGAACCGGGTGAGCCAGAGCGAGGCCAGCTCGACCTGGGCGTCAGCGGAGGAGCCGGAGTGCATCGAGGTATGCAGATCAGGCGCCCAGTCGACCATCCGCGACCACGCGTACTGCCCGTTGATCCAGCTGCCGCTGGGACGGCCGCGCACCGCCTCGCCGTCGAAGCCCAGCCCTGTCACCACCCGTGAGTGGGCACCCTGCGTCCCGGCGTAGGGCTTGCCCTCGGCCAAGGAGAGGGGTTGGGCGATCTCGGGAAGCAGCGTCCCGATCGTCCGAGCGGTCACCGGGCCGTGCTCGGCGAGGATCTCGGCGACCTTGTGGTCGGCGTCGAGGAGCCAGCCGGCGGGGTCGGTGATGCCCGCCTTGGCCAAGAAAGTCTCGGTCCTGCGACGCTCGACCGCTGCGATCTTGCGGGTGCACCCACGGTGCATCAACGACACGTGCTCCGGCGTCGCGACCCACAGGGTCCGGCGCATCGCATGGTGGCGGACCAGGCTCCGGTCGTCGTAGAGGGCGGCCGAGACCGCGTGGAGGTCCGGGGTGCGCATGCGCGCCAGCACGCTGAGGTACACCGTTACGGGGTCCGTGGAGTGCAGCGCCACCAGGGAGCGGGCGATGGCCACGACGTCGTCGGTGCGGGCGCTCGGGACCAACAGATGTCGTCGAGCCAGCAGCGCGCGGCGCGCCGTGTCGGGGACGGACCGTTCAACCATCACAACAGGGTCGCATCGAGCACCCACACCGTGATCAGGCCCACCGC
>JBASAN010000524.1:0-4083 GCA_049650625.1 Ornithinimicrobium sp. | reverse complement strand
GATCAGGTCACGGTGGTTCACGCTGTTCAGGTATCCACTGGATTCCACCAGCACCACCACCTGGCCGGGGCGCTCACTGGGCACCCGGGCGGGCCCGGGGTCGGAGTCGCTCGGATCGCCGGAGTCCGGGTGCTCCTCCGACGTCGGGCGACCTCGGTGGACCAGGGCCAGTGTTTCCTCGCCCACAGTCCGGAGGATCGTGTCGACGGAGATCGACTGGGTGATGTGATGGATGAACGCCAAGAACAGTCCCACCGAGGCCAGCACCAGGACGAAGGCCACGGTCAGCGCAATCTGCGGGACGGAGCCGGCGCTCCCGTCGGTGGAACCGCTGACGTCACGCATCACCGTCAGTGCGTAGACGAAGGACGCGCTGAAGATCCCGAGCGTCAGCTGAGGCGTTCGGTCATCGAGGAAGGTCCGCAGCACGCGCGGGGAGAACTGCGAGCTGGCGAGCTGCAGCACCACGATGGTGATGGAGAAGACCAGTCCGGTGACCGAGATCATCGCTCCGGCGATCGTCGACAACATACTCCGCGCACCGTCGGGGCCGGCCTGGAAAAGGAAGGGGACGTACTGACCCAGCTCCTCGTCCACCTGGGGGAGGAGGAGCCCGGCAGCGAGGGCAAGGAGGCAGCACATCGCCGGCACCATCCAGAACGGTGAGAAGGCGCGACGCCACAGGCGTCCGAAGCCACCACTGCGCCGGGGCTCCGCCATGGGAGCGGGGGTCGTCGGATGGTCGAGGGGGGAGGTCACAGGTCTGTTGTACCCGACGACTCGGGTCGGCGTGTCCACAGCGACACGCCGACCGGACAAAAATTCAGTAGGTTCAGAGCCGTCCGCGCAGGGGTGGCTGACCTGGACTTTCGCGCATCGTGGCTGGTCAGAGCCAAGTTGACATGACTCGGCGAGCGATTGACTATGGAGACAAGTCCGGTGCCCATGATCAGTCAACTGACGGAGGCATCTCTGCTGCGCACGTGGTGTGCAGCAGTACGGATACGCCAGGGCCTACCGTGCCCAGTAGACAACAAGGGGTGTGACGCTGCGTGCGCGCGGCCGAGCCTCTTGGCCCCACCGGCTCGGTGGGCCCTGGCAGCACCAACTCCAGGGCCCTTCTCTGCGGCACCGCTCACGCGGCACCCGCCACGCAGGACCGTCGCTTAGGGTGTGGACGTGCTGCTCCGACTTCTCCTTGCAGCCCTCGGGGGCCTTGGCCTGTGGCTGTCGTTCCCCGCTTTCAACCTGTGGTTCCTGGCACCCGTGGGCCTGGCCCTCATCGTGCTGTCTCTCACTGGAGTCGGTGTGCTCAAAGGGGCTGTGCTGGGGCTGGTGGCCGGGTGGGCCTCCTTCATACCGCTGCTGTCCTGGTCCGGCATATTCGTGGGTGCCTTGCCCTGGTTGGCCCTGGCCACCCTCTCTGCTCTCTACATCGCGGCCTTCGGCGCCGTCGTCGCCTACCTGCAGGGCCGTGATCCGGACACCAGGGTCCGACCGGTCGCCGTCGCTCTCACGTGGATGGTGGCCGAGTTTGCTCGGGCTACCACCCCCTTCGGTGGGTTCCCGTGGGGTCGCGTCGGGTTCTCCCAGGCCGACTCTCCTGTCCTGGCGGTCGTCCGCTGGGTCGGTGTGCCCGGCCTCGGCTTCATCGTCGCCCTCAGTGGAGCGTTCCTGGCCCTGGGCATCCACACCTGGCGCCTTGCTCCGGGCGCGGAGCGCCGAGGCGTCCCGCGGCGCTTCCTTGCCTCACTCACGGCGATGGGCCTGGCGGTGGCAGTGCTGGTGGCCCCGGTGCTGATCCAGCGACCGACGGACGGCCCCGCCTTGGACGTGGTGGCGGTCCAGGGAAACGTGCCCGAGATGACCCTGGAGTTCAACGCGCAGCGACGGGCGGTCCTGGACAACCATGTCGAGGCGACCAAGGAGGCGGCCGAACTGGTGCGTGCCGGTGAGATTGCGCGCCCCGACCTGGTCCTGTGGCCCGAGAACTCCTCCGATATCGACCCGCTGCGCAACGCCGATGCGGCGGTGGTCATCGACGATGCGGTTCGCGCTATCGACGCACCGCTCGTCGTCGGTGCCGTCGTGGCGCCCCCGGAGCAGGACCTCGCCAACGTGAGCCTGCTGTATCTGCCGGGCGAGGGCCCCGTCCAGTCCTACGTGAAGCGTCGCCCGGTGCCCTTCGCGGAGTACATCCCCTACCGCGACTTCTTCCGGAACTTCTCCGACAAGGTGGATCTGGTCAGCACAAACTTCGGCGCCGGCGACGAGGTCGGCCTCCTTGAGGTGCCGTTGGGCGACGATGACCCGTCCGGCGACGAGACCGCCCAACTGGGGGTGGCGATCTGCTTCGAGGTCGTCATCGACGACGTGATGGCCGACACCGTGGTGGCAGGGGCCGATGTCCTCGCCGTGCCAACCAACAACGCAACCTTCGGCTTCACCGACGAGTCCGTGCAACAGCTTGCGGCCTCCCGGGTCAAGGCGGTGGAGCTGGGCCGCTCCATCGTCCATATCAGCACCGTGGGGGTCAGCGGATTTGTGGCCCCCGACGGATCGGTCACCCAGCAGAGCGAGCTGTTCACACGCGCGATCCTCTCCGGGGAAGTCACCCGTCGAACCGAGATCACCCCGGCGGTGCGGCTCTCGACCTGGCTGGAGCGCGGGGCGGCCGTGGCGTTGAGCCTGCTCGTGGTCGTCACCCTGATCGGACGTCGGTCGAGGCGTCACGATGAACCGTCCTACGAGAGCTCGTCCTTCTTCGATGACGACACCCGCCCGGAGCCGGTGTGAGCGCCGCAGACATCGCACTGTCAGCGACGATCCCGGAGCAGTCGATATGCATCATGCTGCCGACCTACAACGAGATCCAGAACCTCACCGGTATGGTGCGGCGGCTCCGGGCAAACGTGCCCGAAGCGACGATCGTGGTCCTGGACGACAACTCACCCGATGGCACCGGAGCGCTCGCCGACGACCTCGCCGCTGCCGACTCCCAGGTCCAAGTGGTGCACCGACCGCGCAAGGAGGGTCTGGGCCGCGCCTACATGCAGGGCATGGGGTGGGCGCGGAGCCACGGTTACCAGGTCGCTGTCCAAATCGACGCCGACGGCTCTCACCAGCCCGAGCAGTTGCCGTCCCTGATCAGAGCCGGGAGTCAGGCCGATGTGGTGATCGGCTCCCGGTGGGTGCCCGGGGGAGCGGTGCGCAACTGGCCGGTGCACCGCAAGGCCCTCAGTCTGGGGGGCAACCTGTTCGTGCGGGTGGCTCTCGGCATACCGATCCGTGACGCCACGGCCGGATTCCGGGTCTACCGGCTGGACGCCTTGGACTCGATGCACCTGCAGGATGTCGCGTCACAGGGATACTGCTTCCAGGTCGACCTCACCCTACGAGCTCACGATGCCGGGCTACGGATCGTCGAGGTGCCTATCGAGTTCATCGAGCGTGAGCACGGAAACTCCAAGATGGGCACCAGTATCGTCACCGAGGCGTTGGTCCGGGTGAGTGCGTGGGGAGTGCAGCGCCGGATCGCCCAGGCACGATCACGTGTGGGACGGTTGCGTGCACGCGCCACCGCCTTGCACGAACCGCAGAAAGGACCATGATGGCGACCTCAACCGGCCAGACCTCGGATGCTGGGCGCAACCCGGCTCGTCGACGCGGTCGTTGGATCTTCGCTCTGCTGCTCCTCATCCCGCTCCTGGAGATCACGACGATCATCCTGGTCGGGCAGGCCATCGGTGCGTGGTGGACCTTCGCTGCTCTGATCGCGCTCAGCGTGATCGGGGCGTGGCTGGTGCACCGCGAAGGCCGACGGACGTGGGGGCGCTTGCGCGAGGCCCTTCGCCAGGGTCAGACTCCGGCCAAGGAACTGACCGATGCCGGTCTGGTGCTCGTCGGGGGAGCGATGCTGCTCACGCCGGGATTCCTGACTGACGCACTCGGACTGTTCTTCGTGCTCCCGCTGACCCGTCCCGTCACCCGGGTGTGGTTGCAGACCATGGTGGCGAGCCGGCTGCTGGGCAGTGTCGCGCCAGCCGGCGGCGAGGGCCGTCGTGGTAGGTCGGGGGGTCCGGC
>JBASAN010000523.1:0-1674 GCA_049650625.1 Ornithinimicrobium sp. | reverse complement strand
TCCCGCTCCAGCTCCTCGCGCTCGGTCTCCAGCTCGATCCGGGAGAACTTCGTCAACCTGCGCAGCTGCAGGTCCAGGATGTAGGTGGCCTGCCGCTCGGAGAGGTCGAAGATCGAGATCAGCCGGTCCCGCGCGGTGGCGGCATCGTCGCTGGTGCGGATCACCTGGATGACCTCGTCGATGTCGGCGATGGCGACCAGCAGGCCCTGCACGAGATGCAGTCGGTCCTCTTTGCGTCCCAGGCGGTAGGTCGTCCGTCGGCGGACCACGTCAACACGGAAGTCGACGTAGACCTTCAGCAGGTCACGCAAGCCCAGGGTGCGCGGCTGACCGTCCACCAGGGCCACGTTGTTGATGCCGAACGAGTCCTGCATCGGGGTCAGCGCATACAACCGCTCGAGCACCGCCTCTGGGTTGAAGCCGTTCTTGACCTCGATCACCAGCTGCATCCCGGTGGTGCGGTCGGTGAGGTCGTTGATATTCGAGATGCCCTGGAGCTTCTTGGACTGCACCAGCTGCTTGACCTTCTCGATCACCTTCTCCGGGCCGACGAGGTACGGCAGCTCGGTCACGACGATGCCCTTGCGCCGTGGGGTGACGTTCTCGATCCGGGCGGAGGCGCGCGTCTTGAACGATCCCCGCCCGCTTTCATACGCGTCCCGTATGCCGTCCAGGCCCACGATCGTGCCGCCCGAGGGAAGATCCGGACCGGGCACGAATCGCATCAGGTCATCGAGGGTGGCGCGGGGGTTGGCGATCAGGTGCCTCGCGGCACCGATGACCTCGACCAGGTTGTGCGGCGCCATATTGGTGGCCATGCCGACCGCGATCCCGGCGGCTCCGTTGACCAGCAGGTTCGGGTAGGCAGCCGGCAGCACGTCCGGCTGCAGCAGCTGGTCGTCGTAGTTCGGGACGAAGTCGACCGTCTCCTCGTCCAGGGTGGCGGTCATCAGCAACGCCGAAGTGGCCATCCGCGCCTCGGTGTACCGCGAGGCGGCCGGGCCGTCGTCCAGCGACCCGAAGTTGCCGTGGCCGTCCACCAACGGCAGCCGCATGGTGAAGGACTGCGCCATCCGGACCATCGCCTCGTAGATGGCGAGGTCACCATGCGGGTGGTACTTACCCATCACCTCGCCGACCACCCGGGAGCACTTCACGTGCGCCCGATCGGGACGCAGACCCAGCTCGGACATGCCGAACAGGATGCGCCGTTGCACCGGCTTGAGTCCGTCGCGGGCGTCCGGAAGGGCCCGGGAGTAGATGACGGAGTAGGCATACTCCAGGAAGGCCCCCTGCATCTCGTCCTCGACGTCGATGTCGATGATCTTCTCTTCGAAGTCATCGAGCGCGTCGGTCGTGGGGCGGGTCTTACGGGGCATGCGGGGCTTCCTGGCTGTGGACGGAGTCGGCGCGACGGGGGAGCGGGCCGCTGTGATCGTATGCCGGGGCCTCACAGCAGCGTGGGCAGAACACGCGGCGTGGGCGCGTGGAGGTGCTCAGGCTTGCGAGTCACCGTCGGTGAAGGGCACGCCGAACGACCCGGCGTGGGCCACCTGTGCCACCGAGCGGCGTCCCCGGGCCAGACTGCGCGAGCGCACGTCGCTCGGTGCGGGGTAGCCCACGGCGACGACGCCGACCAACCGCCGGTCCGCGGGGATCGAGAAGGCCTCCCTG
>JBASAN010000522.1:0-2721 GCA_049650625.1 Ornithinimicrobium sp. | reverse complement strand
TCAAGCGACGCCCCGACGGCAAGTGGCGAGCGCGGTACCGGGATGAGGCCGGTCGCGAGCACGCCAAGCACTTCTTGACCAAGTCGGCCGCCCAGCGGTGGCTCGACGAGGTCACGGCGGATATCGTCACCGGCTCCTACGTCTCCCCCACGGCGGGGAGGATCACCTTCATCGACTACTTCGACAGGTGGCTGGAGCACAAGACCTACGAGGAGACGAGCCGCCGCTCGGTCACCCTTGCGGCGCACTGCACCACGTTCGGGAGCATGCAGATCGGCTCCATCCGACCCAGCCACGTCGACGGCTGGATCGCCGACATGCACAGGCGTGGGCTTGCGCCCGGGACCATCCGTACCCGGGTTGGCTACGTGCGAGCCGTCTTCAAGACCGCGGTGCGCGACAGGGTCATCGCCCATGACCCGACGGAGGGCGTACGCCCTTCCAACCGGGGTCGCCCTAGCGGGGAGCTCGTCATCCCCACGACCGCCGACATGGGAGCGCTGATGCGGGCGGCGGACGACGACTTCCGGACCTTCATCGGCCTGTGCGCGTTCGCGGGTCTTCGCCTCGGCGAGGCGGCGGCGCTACGGGTGGAGGACGTCAACTTCCTGGGCCAGTCCTTGCACGTGCGGCGCCAGGTCCAGCGGGTGAAGGGCGGTGGCGTCGAGGTTCGTGCTCCCAAACAGGGCAGCAGTCGGCGCGTCAGCCTGGCGCCGGCGCTCCTGGATCTGCTGGCGGAACACATTCGTCGCCGCGGGATCGATGAGCCGACCACATACCTCTTCGAGACGGGCTCCGGCGCGCCTCCTCACCAGAACACCGTTGGCCATCAGTGGCGGCGGCTTCGGCGCGAGTGCAAGCTTCCTGACGTCAAGCTGCATAACCTTCGACACTTCTATGCGTCGGGGCTGATTCATGCCGGGTGCGATGTGGTGGTGGTGCAGAAGGCCCTCGGCCACTCGAAGCCCAGCATCACCCTCGACACCTACTCGCACCTGTGGCCCAGCGCCGACGACCGCACGAGGACCGCGGCCGCAAGTCTGATGGACCAGGCCTGCGGCGCTGGCGGCTGGGCAGGGTCGATCGGCTCGACGGCGTAGGCGCACGTACCCCACCACCGCGAAGCGACCCGCCCAAGTGACGTCACGAGAGCCCAGGATGACGAGCAGCGGTGCCGGCACCGTTGAAGCTGGCCTGGGGGCGGAGAAGGCGGGCGGTACCTCCCGTCGAGTGCCGCCCCACGCAAGCTTGCCAAGGCCTGAGCGGTCCCGGACCGGGCCTGGCGAGCTGTCCTGAGGAGTCACGGTGGCCGACGGGGCGCAGAGCATCAGGTGCTGCTCGCCAGCGCCTGTGTCGAGCTCACTCGGCCTGCACCCGAGCCCCTAGTTGCGATCGAGGACCTGCGAGCAGACGCGGATCGTCGGCGTCTGCTGGCCGACGGGACACCCCCGTCTGCCCCTAGCCGTCCCGGCGTTCGACCGCAACCGTCGTCGACAGGTAGCCGTCTAGGAAGGTCCTAGCCGTCCGCTCAGCGCGGGCCCCCTGACCGCTCCACTCGCGCGAGGGACCTGACTTGCCGGGGTGCGCGAGGACCTGGTTGCGAAACCGGTTCAGCATCAGGGCGTCGTCTCGGGTTGTCGCGTCTAGGCCCATCGCGTCTGCTGCGAACTCGATGTCCCCGGAGAGACGGCGCCCGGCTTGCTTCTCAAGGGAGAGAGCGGTGTTCTTGATCCGACGGGCAGCTAGCGCAGTCGAGGGGCGAGCGGCCAGGTCTCGCCGAAGGTCCTCGATCAAACGGTCGGATTCTCGACCTTCGGACGGGTCGATCACGCGGTCGGCCGCGACCCGTTTGGCTATCCGCTCGATCACCATGAACTGCCGGAGGATTCCCGCACGCACCTGAGCCTCTCGACCTCCCGAGGTCCAACCCATCCTCGTGCCCTCGACCAGATCGCCGGACGCTCCCGACGCCGTCTTGTCTCGACGCAGCCCGTGCAGCCGCCGGGCGAGAACGGCCTGGTCGACAGGGTCCATTGGCGGCATCGCCCCCAGATCAGTCATCTTCGCCCAGTCAGACCACACGCCCTGTCCACCGTCGACGGGCTCACCCTGGGAGTTCTCTCGAACCACCCTCGTCAGCTCGACATGGGCGTCCTCACCGGTCGCCATCACCAGCGCTGCGGTGAGTGGGTAGACGACGGTCTCCAGCGCCACCCGTGCCGCGGTCGACTCGTCCGGCGCACGGACGCGCATCTCAACCACGCCCTCGCTCTCGGTGACGATCTCGGACGGGCCCGCAGATATGAAGCCACCGCCGCCGCGCCTTGACGTCGCCCGAAGACTGCGAGCCCGCGTCCCCGTCTCGCTCGGGTTGACGCGCCGGACCACGATGTCGGGGGCCAGCCTCCCTTGCGGCAGCACCGCGCAGACCAACCGCCCCTCCAGTCGGAACCGGTTCTTGCCCGCTCCTGGGTTGGGACCCGCCAAGTTCGCCCCTGCGCACATCGGGCCCAGACCGTGTCCGGGCGTGGGCTCAGATTCTGACGGCACTCCTCGTGCCATGCCAAGAACCGGCCGAGCGCGGGCCCATCCGTCCACGAGCTACTGCGGACTGGGTGCGGACTGATACACCCCAAGACCGCCTTGACCAGCGACGATGTAGATGTCTACACGTTGAAGCGGAACTCCACCACGTCGCCGTCGCTCATCACGTAGTCCTTG
>JBASAN010000521.1:0-4582 GCA_049650625.1 Ornithinimicrobium sp. | reverse complement strand
GCCGAGGTGGAGCTGGCGGTGGGCTTCTTCGGGTCGCGGTTCGAGCGTGCGACCCCGGGGGAGCGGGAGTACCTGCGAGCGATGGCCGACCTCGGTGAGGCTCCGGCTGAAGGTCAACCCACCAACGAGGTGGAGTCGGTCACGACTGCGGACGTCGCGGCCTACTTGGACCGCAAGCCGCAGTCCCTGTCACCGGCTCGGGACGCGCTCCTGAAGAAGGGGCTGATCTACTCCGCGGAGCGCGGACAGATCGCCTTCACTGTCCCCCACTTCGGTCGATACCTGCGAGCGACTGCCTGAACCAGGCCGAGCACAGGGCCTCGGCCTAGCGGCCGTTCAGCGGCGACGTGCGGCCCGCGCTCGTTCCTTGATCGCAACGATGACTTCGGTCTTGGCTTCGGCGTAGGCGTTCATGTCGTCCCAGCGCCCGCTGAGCAGACTCCTCTTCGTGCTTTCGTAGAGGGCTCGGTCTCGCGCGTCAGAACGCAGATGGTCGCGAAGGAGGAGATACTCCGCCACCGCAGGGTCATCGCGTTCGAAGATGTGCACATGCGCGTCACGACTCGGCGTGCGCACCAGGCGATGCCCCGGCTCGCGGACCCGGAGCTCGTAGCCGCATCCCAGTAGCCCGTCGAGGTAGTCCTCTTCAGCGGTGATGTCCTCCACCGTGACCACGATGTCGATGATGGGCTTGGCTGTCAGGCCCGGCACCGAGGTGGAACCGATGTGCTCGACCTCGACGTCTCCGGGCGTCAACGCGGTCAGTATCCGCTGCCGGTGATCGAGGTACGCACATGCCCAGCGTTCGTCATAGTCGTGCAGACCAACCTCGAGCTTCTCGGGACCACCGATGATCTCGACGGTCGCGACGTCCGGGCGGCGTGGGTGCAGGCTGTGAGGCACGTCGTCATCCTTGCAGTCCCGTGCGTCAGCGACTCTCGGCGGGTCTTATGCTGCCCATGCCAGTCGCAGTAGTGATCACGTGAGGACGCGAGCAGATGGCCGAACCAGCACGGACCACCCCTTCAGATCTGCGAGCGAGGCTCGAGGCGTCGGCCGGAGGTCAGGGTGATGGTCTCCGCGCGGGCCTGTGGGTCGGCTACCTCGACGCGTACGGCCTCGAAGTAGTCCGAGGACATGGACCCGACTGGATCGGTGTCGACCTCCAACACGGCAACCTGGACCTGTCGGCTCTGCCCGACCTGCTGCGCGTAGCTGAGTGCGCTGGGCTCCCGCTGCTGGCACGTACTCCCTCCCACGATCCAGCCACCCTCGGACGTGTTCTGGACTGCGGGGTCGGCGGGATCATCGTTCCGATGGTCGAGTCGTCAGACCAGGCTGGTGCCGTGGTCGCCGCCTCCCGCACTCCTCCTCGTGGGTCTCGAAGCACCGGCGCCTGCCGGTCCACCCTGGGGGTATGCCACGCCCCCGAGGAGCCGCTCGTCCTCCCGATGGTGGAGACTGCTGCCGGCCTGGAGCACGCCGCCGAGATCCTTGCGGTGCCCGGTGTCGATGGGGTGTTCTTCGGTCCCTACGACTTCTCGATCTCGGCCGGTTTCCCGTCTGCGCGCTCACCGGAGACCGTCGACGCTCTGCGGGAAGTCATCCTCCTAGCCCGGGCTGCGGGCAAGATCGTCGGCTTCATGGCCGGCCAACCTGAGCTTCTCGCGGTGGCTCCCGAGGCCGATCTGGTGGCCGTCGACACCGACGTCTCGGCGCTACGTCTAGGACTGGGGCAGCTCTTCGGCTAGCAGTCAGGGACCGGATGTTGCCGTCCAAGATGATGTGGACCGGTCAGAGCACAAGGACCATGAAGATCAACATCAGCGGTAGCACCACAAGGTAGGGCAGCAGGTAGGCGAAGATGGCTGCGTTGACCCGGTTCGGCTGACCCAGCAGCATGGCGATCCGCTCTTCTTCGAGGCGCTGGCCGACGCGCCGGAAGTACAGGTAGAAGAACACGAAGGGGACGACGAAGAACGCTGCGCTCGAGATCAGCAGCCACACGGGGACCTCGTCGAACTCGGCGAACCGCGTGCCCTCGATGAGCTCGACCCGGGCAGCGACCCAAGCCAGTCCCTGACGAGCGAACGCCGCTACCAGGATCGAGACGAAGAAGCTGAGCAGTGCGGCGATGCCACGGTTGCCGTGGCTGATCCCCGGTGCTCGGACATCAATGGCTGACTCGGTGTCGTTGGTGCCGGACAGGGTCAGAGGTCCTCAGGTAGGTCGCCTGCTGCGTGCTTGGCGGTGAGGACCGTGTGACCCGGATAGCGAATGTCCTCGATCAGCTGCTGCATGACCGGTGTCGGCTTGGTCGTGAACTGCGAGACGACGATGGTGACCACGAAGTTGATGATCATCCCCACCGTCCCGAAGCCCGTCTCGGGGATGTCGAAGATGCCCGCACTGTTGCCGTAGATGTCGATGGTCCATATCTGGTACGCCAGAGTGGTCCCCAGCCCCGCGATCATCCCTGCGGTGGCGCCTGCGGCGGTGCACTTCTTCCAGAAGATCCCGAGCACCAGGATCGGGAAGAAGCTGGCCGCAGCGAGGCCGAAGGCCAGCGCGACCACCTGCGCGACGAACCCCGGAGGGTTGATTCCTAGATATCCGGCGACCAGGATCGCGCCGGCCATCGCTATGCGACCGACGAGAAGCTGCTGCTTGTCACTGGCTTGGGGGTTGATCTTCTTGTAGTAGACGTCGTTGGCCACCGAGGAGGAGATGACGAGCAGAAGCCCGGAAGCGGTCGACAGCGCGGCGGCGAGGCCACCAGCCGCCACCAGACCCACGATGGGGGCAGGCAAGCCGGCGATCTCCGGGGCGGCCAGGACGACGATGTCGTTGTTGATGATGAGTTCGTTGGCGGCATCAGCGGTGCCGGCGATGTTGATCAAGCCGTCACCATTGGCGTCGTTGAACTCGATCAGCCCGACGCTCTTCCATGTGGTGTACCACCCCGGGGCCGCGGATTCCTCGGTCCCGGACAGCTGGTTGAGGACGTTGAACTTGCTGAACGCACCGATCGCGGGAGCCGTGGTGTAGAGCAAGGAGATGAAGAACAGCGCCCACAGTGCCGAGTATCGAGCCGCCCGCACCGACTTCGCGGTGTAGAACCGGACGATCACGTGGGGCAGACCCGCAGTGCCGAACATCAGCGCCGCCGTGATCAGCACCATGTTGAGTCGGCTGGTCTGGGTGTAGGCCTCGGTGTATGCCGCGATGCCCAGGTCCTGCTGCAGGGCGTCCAGCTCGCTCAGGATCTCTCCGAAGCCGATCTGCGGGAACGGGTTGCCGGTCAGCTGGTTGGAGATCGCCACCGCCGGGATGATGTAGGCCACGATCAAGACGCTGTACTGCGCCACCTGGGTCCAGGTGATGCCCTTCATGCCGCCGAGCACGGCGTAGAAGAAGACGATCGCCATACCGATGACGATGCCGACCGTCTGGTTGACCTGCAGGAACCGCTGGAAGACCACCCCCACGCCGGCCATCTGTCCGGCGACGTAGACGAACGAGACGACGATGGCGCAGACCACCGCGACGAGTCGAGCGGTCTCGGAGTATCGGTCACCCACGAAGTCCGGGACGGTGTACTTGCCGAACTTGCGCAGATAGGGCGCCAGCAGCAGAGCCAGCAGGACATACCCGCCGGTCCATCCCATCAGGTAGACCGACCCGGCATACCCGTTCTGGGAGAACGCGACGATGCCGGCCAGGGAGATGAAGGAAGCGGCGCTCATCCAGTCGGCTGCAACCGCGGCCCCGTTGGCGGCTGCGGGGATACCGCCCCCGGCCACGTAGAAACCGGCCGTATCGGTCACCCGACTGGCATAGGCGATGTAGATGTAGAGGCTGAACGTGATGACGACGAAGACGGTGGTCCACAGCTGGATGTCGCTCACGAGTGGTGGACCCCGCTCCCGTACTCCTCGATGCCGAACTCCTTATCGAGTTTGTCCATCCGCCAGACGTAGATCGCGATCAGGATGACGAAGATGACGATCGAGCCTTGCTGGGCGAACCAGAATCCCAAAGGCACCCCCAGGAAAGACACCTGGTTCAGGAAGTCCACGAAAAGAATGCCGCAACCGAAGGACACGAAGGCCCAGATGCTGAGAAGAACTGCCATGAGGCGAAGATTTCGCCGCCAGTAGGCCCGGCGTTGTTCGGTGTCCATCGGCTATCGCCTTTCACCCTTTGATGGCGACCCCGACGTCACACCACCAGAATGATGCCTAGCATCCCAGACCCCAGCCATCCGTCAAGCGGTAGCCTCACTTTCTGTGACATCCGGTCAGCGTGGTCAGCGAAAGCTCCTTCTGGCGACGCCGCTTCTGATGGTGGGGGGAGTGCTGCCGTGGCTCTACAGTCCGGTAGGCCCGATCAGTGGCCTACGCGGGGCCGGCCTATGGGTGTTCTACGTCGGACTGCTCGCGCTCGCCGGCGCCTTGCTGCCCCCACGCTTCCGCCCGGCGTCGCTGGTGCAGGCCCTGCTCGTGGCAGCCGTGGCGATCGCGCTGCCTCTATGGCAGGTGGGTCGGATGGTCAGCCTGGTCGGATTCGCCGGCTGGGCGCC
>JBASAN010000520.1:0-1772 GCA_049650625.1 Ornithinimicrobium sp. | reverse complement strand
CGCTTGACCAGCATGGGGTTGTACGCCAATGCCGCCTCGGAGTCCAGCAGCTGGTTCAGCCGCTGGTAGTAGCGCGTGGAGCTCATCTGGAACTCTTCGCGGATGCTCGACTCCTTCGCGCCCTGGTACTGCCACCATTTGGCTTCGAAGTCGAGGAGGTGCGCGTCGTCCGCGTCCAACCCCTCGGTCGTTGCGGCTTGCTCGATCTGGTGAGCGGCGCCCATAAGGGAGGTCCTTCCGAGAAACTGGATGCAGAGTATTGGGGAGTCTACGGTGGAATGACAGGCGTGTCATTCACCGCACAACACGGCCCTTCCGGGGCGTTAGGACCAGGACCGACGCGACCGGCGCTCCCAGTAGTCGCCCGGTTCCTCCCCGGCCAGATCCTCCAGCACCTCGGGTGGCACCTCGACGTCCAGTGCGCCGAGGTGCGACTCGATCTGCGGGACTGCGACCGCCCCCGACAGGACACGGTCCACCCACGGGTTGCTCAGGGCTGCCGCCACCGCCAGCTGGTCCAGGGGCACACCGAGTCGGTCTGCCCATGACACAGCACGTTCCGCGGTCGGGCTGTCGGGCGGTTGCCTCGGGGTCAGCCGCCCGTTGGCCACGCTCTCCTTGACCACCACCCTCAGCCCGGCCTGAGCAGCCTCAGCCAGAGCAGGCCCAGCCGAGGGCTCCAACAGGTTCCAGGTGGACTGGACCACGCTGAACAACGGCATGCCACCTACCTCGATCCGCATCGCGGCGCGGATCGTGTCGGCCTGCCCGGGTCCGGAGGTGGAGAACCCGACGCGCATGCCTTCGTCTCGCAACCCGGCCAGAATCTGCTGCGCCTGCGTGTCCTGCAGCACCGGGGACTCCCCGGTCACGGAGTGCACCTGGTAGACCGAGAGCCGATCCCCCAGGATCGCCTTCGACTCCTCGATCTGGCGCCGCAACGCGGCCACCGAATGGTCTTTGATCTCGTGCTGCTCGGCCACCCGGCGCCAGTCCCCGACGTAGCGGTATCCCCACTTCGAGGCCACCACCACGTCGTCGACCTCCGGCCGCGAGCGCAGCCAATGGGCCAGGAACTCCTCTGCTCGCCCGTAGGAACGAGCAGCATCCAGATAGCGCACCCCACCGGCGTAGGCCGCGTCCAGGACCCGCACCGTCCGCTCCTGCAGATCCTCCACGGACCGCTGCTCACCCAGGTCCTGAGCGCGCCCCGAAGTCAGGTAGGCCGGCCGACCCAGAGCCGCCAGGCCCAGGCCGATCCGGTGGTTCGGGGCGTCGCTTCGTCGTGGCTCCAGCACGGACTCACCCTCTCACCTCTCCTTCCCTCCGGGAACGCCGCCGGCGCCCTTCACGACAGGCCCGTCATACAGTTGGGCGGTGACCTCCACCCCCACCCCGCTGCGCGATCTGGTGCACCCGAGCTGGGCTCAGGCACTGGCTCCTGCCCAGGACACAGTCGCCGAGCTGGGCACGTTCCTGCGCGAAGAGGTCAGTGCCGGCCGCGGCTATCTGCCTCCAGGCCCGCAGGTGCTGCGCGTCTTCGACCAACCGATGGACGACGTGCGGGTGTTGATCGTCGGCCAGGACCCCTATCCGACGGTGGGCCATGCGGTGGGGTTGAGCTTCTCGGTGGCCCCCGACGTGCGACCCGTCCCCCGCAGCCTCGCCAACATCTACACCGAGCTCGTGGATGACCTGGGCGTGCCGACGCCCACCAACGGCGACTTGACCCCGTGGACCGAGCAAGGGGTGATGCTGCTCAACAGGGTGCT
>JBASAN010000519.1:0-2385 GCA_049650625.1 Ornithinimicrobium sp. | reverse complement strand
CGTGAACGGTGCCACCAGCTGGTGCACCTGGTTGGGACCCCAGGACCCTTCCTCGTACGGCCGCACCACGGGAGGGTCTTCCAGCAACTCGGTCGAGATCTCCCAGAGACGCTCGATGCCCTCGGCGGTCGTGAACAACGTGCGGTCCCCACGCGCGGCGTCGTAGATGAGGCGCTCGTAGGCCTCCAACACGGCACCGGACCAGTCGGTCTCCTGCATGGAGAACTGCATCGACAGCTTGTCCAGACGCATACCCGGTCCGGGTCGCTTCCCATAGAACGACAACGACATCCGGGTCCGGTCGGCCAGGTCGAAGGTCAGATGGTCGGGGCCTCGATCACCGATGCCCGATCCGGCCGGAAACATCGACTTCGGCGGCTCGCGGAAGGCGATGGAGATGATGCGCGCCCCCTCAGCCAGCTTCTTGCCGGTGCGCAGATAGAACGGGATGCCGGCCCACCGCCAGTTGTCGATGTAGCACTTCAGCGCCACGAAGGTCTCGGTGTCGGACTCAGGGTCGACCCCGGGCTCACTGCGGTATCCCGCGTACTGCCCGCGGACCACGTCCTGCGGCCGGATCGGCAGCATCGAGCGGAAGACCTTGTTCTTCTCCTCGCTGATAGCCCCCGGCTCCAGCGCCGTCGGAGGCTCCATCGCGGTGAACGCCAGGATCTGGAAGAGGTGGGTGACGACCATGTCCCGGTAGGTGCCCGTTCCTTCGAAGAAGGCGGCGCGGGTCGATAGGCCCAGGGTCTCGGGGACGTCGATCTGGATGTGGTCGATGTGGTTGCGATGCCAGATCGGCTCGAACAGACCGTTGGCGAAGCGGAAGGCCAGAATGTTCTGGGCTGCTTCCTTGCCCAGGAAGTGGTCGATCCGGAAGATCTGCTCCTCGGCGAACACCTCGTGCAACTGGCTGTTCAGGATCTTGGCCGACGCCAGGTCCGTGCCGAAGGGCTTCTCCATGACGATGCGGCTGCGTTCGACCAGATCCGCATCCTTGAGCATCTTGACCACTTCCAACGCGGCCTTGGGTGGGACCGACAGGTAGTGAAGTCGACGCAACTTGTCGCCTTCGAGCTCCTTCTCCGCCTTCTTCACCGCCTTGCCAAGCGCCGCGGCCCCCGACTTCTGCGGAACGAATTCCACGCGGGTCAAGAAGTCCTCGAGCACGGAATCCTCCGTGTCGCGAGTGTTGAACTCCTTGCAGGCCTTTCGCACCATGTCGCGGAACTCGTCGCCGCTCATCTCCTCCAGGGAGGTACCCACGACCCTCAGGTCATCCAACAGGCGTGCCTGGTAGAGATGAAGCAACCCGGGGAGCAGCTTCCGCTTCGCCAGGTCGCCCGTGGCACCGAACAATACGGCTGTGATCGCGTCTACCATGAGGACACCCTGCCACGTCTGCCCTTAGGCGCGCACCCTGTCCGCTCCTAACTGGTCCAGGATGACCGCCATCTCGAAGGCCGCGTCGCGCCACGCGTCGTACCGCCCGGTCTTGCCCCCATGACCAGCGACCATCTCTGTCTTGAGCATGATCGGCCGTGCGGACGGGTCGTTCGTGCTGACCTCGCGCAGCTTGGCCACCCATTTGGCCGGCTCCACGAAGTAGACGCGAGTGTCGTTCAACCCGGTGGTGGCCAGAATGGTCGGATAGGTCGTGCTCGCGATGTTCTCGTAGGGGGTGTATCCCCGCATCTGCCGGTAGACCTGCTCGTCGTGCAGCGGGTCCCCCCACTCCTCCCACTCGACCACGGTCAGCGGCAGCGAGGGATCCAGGATGGTGGTCAACGCGTCGACGAACGGCACGGCCGCGTGGACCACCCGGAAGCGTCCCGGTGCCAGGTTCAGCGCGGCCCCGATCAGAAGACCACCCGCGGAGCCGCCCTCCGCGGCGAGCCGATCCGCCGCGACCCAACCGCTGTCCACGAGATGGTCGGCGCAGGCGATGAAGTCGCTGAAGGTGTTGTCCTTGCGCTCCATCCGCCCGTCCTCGTACCACCCTCGGCCCATCTCCCCGCCGCCTCGCACGTGCGCCACGGCATACACCAGGCCACGGTCCAGGTAGGACAGTCGCGACGGCGAGAACCATGGGTCGATGCAGATCTCGTAGGCGCCGTAGCCGTACAGCAGCCCGGCGGCGGTCCCATCCGGCTCGATGTCGGCCCGAGCGACCACGGAGATCGGGACCTGCGCGCCGTCGGAGGCCGTCGCCCAGAGCCGATACTGGCGGTAGTTCGCCGGTTCGTAGCCGCCCGGCACGACGTTGCGTTTGACCAGGCTCAACTCTGCGGTGCGCACATCCAGGTCGTAGATCGACGCCGGTGTCACCATCGACTCCACGCGCACCTGGAGGTCGCGGCTGGCGTACTCGGGATTGGAGCC
>JBASAN010000518.1:0-2313 GCA_049650625.1 Ornithinimicrobium sp. | reverse complement strand
GGCCCGCAGCGCGGCGGCCTGCGCGCGGACAAGGCGAGCCGCGCGGTGCGGATCGCATCGGCGTCGCCGGGGTGGTGCCTGATAATCGAGGCCAACCTCGCGTTGGCCTGACGGACGGGTCACTGGGGGTCCACCGGGGCCTCCTGGGATTCGCTCTGCGGCTGCACCCCGGCCCTCTCGCCAGACAGGTCTTCCTAGTTCCATTATCCGCCCTGCGGCCAGCGACGGCTTCGACCGGCCACTCACGGTGCGGCAGTTGAACGCAGGAATCAGAGACGCATGTCTGTGGGGGCACCTAGGCTCCGGCCATGAGTCTCCCGAGCGCGTACCTCACGTCCTTCAAGAACGCGTCGGCCATCCTGCAGGCGGTGCAGGCAGCACAGGCGCCGCCGCGCTTCACCCAGAAGTTCCTTGAGGGTCTGGGGTTTCGCCAACTCGAACGACCGGGCAATCATCAACGTCCTCAAAGTTCTCGGGTTCCTCGACGATTCCGGCGTCCCGACCTCCCGCTACCACCGCTATCTCGACCAGACCCAATCCGCGCTCGTGCTGGCCGAGGGCATCCGGGAGGCCTACGAGGATCTGTTCCGCATTAACCGGAACGCACACGAGATGAAAAACCAGGAAGTCAAGAACAAGATGAAGACCCTCTCCGAGGGTGCTTTCACCGACCGCGTGCTGACCCAGATGGCTGGAACCTTCACGGCCCTGGTCAAGGACGCCGACTTCGCGGGCGACCACGTGGCCCCCGCCGAGGGCCCGGACCCGGCTCCTGAGAAGGAGGGGGACTACCCGGGTCCGCCCGCTCCGACCGCCCAAATCGGTCTGCCCCATGCGCCGGCGTCTCCGTTCGGCAGCCTCGCCTACAACATCAACATTCAGTTGCCCGAGTCTCGCGAGCCTGCCGTCTACAACGCGATCTTCAAGGCGCTACGGGAGAACTTCAGGTGAGCGCGCACGACAGCGTGTACGACTTCGTCTACCGCGCCATGCTCACCGAGGAGGCGCTGGACGCCGCCGGACGCATCCGTCGTGTCAACTTAGACGAGACAGCGGTGGCCGCTGCGCTGAGCTTCGAGCTCTTCGACGAGGATCTGCTCAACCAGGCCCGCCTCATGTCCACCGTATATAGCGCTGTCGCTGCTTTCGAGATGGCGGTCCGACGATTCGTCAAGAAGGTGCTGATGGACACCCACGAGGAGGACTGGTGGGAGAAGGGCGTCTCGGCGAAGATCCGCAAGTTCGCCGAGGACCGACGTGCAGAGGAGGAGAAGATCAAGTGGCACGGCGTCCGTGGCGACGACCTCCTCAGCTACACGGAAATGGGGCACCTGCCGCAGATCATGCAGCAGAACTGGGAGCACTTCGAGGCGTACGTTCCCCGGGTCGACTGGGCGACCGCCTTGTTCTCGACCCTTGAGCGGTCGCGGAACGTCATCATGCACAGCGGGTCCCTAGCCCTCCCCGACGTGGAGCGGATTGGCATGCACATCCGGGACTGGAACAAGCAGGTCTCCCTCTAGCCCGAGAAATCCGCCAACCTCCTAGCCCGCTTGGCCTGCGTGCCGCCGGCCCCAACCACGTTCAATCCGGCCAGTCCGCCCGTCAACGGGCACGCACCTTGAAGATGAGATCGAATCAACAAGGCACGTTGGGCATCTTCTCTCAGGGCAGAACCCGACGAACACCAGTGCTCTGTCGGACCCGACTGGCAACATGGCCCCGAGCCGTCACGGGGGACAAGGGATGTCTGAGTCAGGATTCGAACCAGGAACGATCGTGCGTCTCATCGCGCGCCCAGAGACCGTCGGGGCGGTGGTGTCGATCGACGGTGTCGGCGAGAAGGCCCGATACGGGGTCTTCCACGGGAGTGAGATCCACAGTTACTTCGCTTCACAGCTCGAGCGATCTGACTCGCCGACTGGGACGATCCACATTTCCGCTGCTGAGCTGAATGGCGCTCTCAGCGCCACGCTGCTGTTGGACGAGAACAGCAACTACCTCCACGCCCGTAACGCCGGGCGGATCGACTTCGAGCCGTACCAGTACCGGCCGGTGCTCAAGCTGGTCCAGGCGGACCGTCCCCGAATCCTTATTGCTGACGACGTTGGGGTGGGTAAGACGATTGAGGCCTGTTTGATCTTGAAGGAGCTGCAAGCGAGGGGGAGGGCTGAGAGCATCCTGGTGATCTGCCCTAAGCCGCTCGTTGTTGACGAGAAGTGGCGGATCGAGTTGAAACGCTTCGACGAGGACTTCATCCATCTCGACAGCAAGTCGCTGCGGTGGTGCTTGGAGGAGACGGCTCGAGAAGGT
>JBASAN010000517.1:0-3176 GCA_049650625.1 Ornithinimicrobium sp. | reverse complement strand
TCGATGCGCTCCCCACGGGACTCTCCTGGGGTGTCCTCGTAGAAGGTGAGTGCGGGTCTGGTGGGATCGTCGGCGATGAGCCGAGACAACACATCGGCGGGAGCGAACACGAGCCAACCTTAGCCATGGCTGGCCGTGACGCGAGCGGTCGAGCGGCGTGACCCCATCGTCGTGCGAGGCTGAGGGGTATGCCGAGGGTCAGCGCATCAGCAGGGCGCCGGCGCATCTGGCGGCCAGGGCGTCCGGTGGACCTCGCCGCGACGTGGGGGACCTTGCGGCGTGGAGGCGGCGATCCGGCGTGGCGCGTGCGCGGTCGGTGGACCTTCCGGGGGATCAACACTCCCGCGGGTGCCGTCACGCTGGGAGTCGTCGTGCGACCCACCGACGACGAGGTCCTGGCCCAGGCATGGGGCGAACCAGAAGCCGTCGAATGGGTCCTGGAAGCGATACCCACCATGCTCGGGCGCGACGACGATGTCCGGGACTTCGTGGTGCGCCACGACGTCCTGCGTCGCACGTGGCTGGCCCGCGCCGGCTGGCGGGTGCCACGGACAGGTCTGGTGATGGAGGCTCTCGTGCCGGCGATCATCGAGCAGAAGGTGACCGGTCAGGAGGCGTTCGCAGGGCAGCGAGCCCTGGTCCGACGCTTCGGTGCGAAGGCGCCCGGTCCGGGGGAGGCGATGGACCTCTGGGTGCCGCCGACACCTGCCCAGCTCCTGCGGATCGCCTCGTGGCAGTGGATCCAGATGGGCATCAGTCCTCAGCGGTCGGACACGGTGATGCGAGCGGCCCGGATAGCCGATCGGCTGGAGGAGGGGGCCCTGTTCGAGCCCGACCGGGTCGTGGCCCGACTGAGAGCGGTGCCGGGAGTGGGGGTGTGGACCGCAGCCGAGACGGCCCAGCGCGCGTTGGGGAGCGCCGACGCCGTGAGTTTCGGCGACTACCACGTGGCCAAGAACATCGGCTGGGCCCTCACCGGCGAGGAGGTGGACGACGAGGAGCTGGCGCGGCTGCTGGCCCCCTATCGCCCGCATCGCTACCGGGTCCAGCGATTGGTCGAGCTGGCCGGGCTCAGTCGTCCCCGTAAAGGTCCGAGGATGGCTCCGCGCACTCACCTGCCGAGGCGCTGACCTCGCGCACCTCGAGGTCAGCCAGGTGCTCGCTGTGCAGGGCCACCTCGATCCGGGCGACAACGCGTCCGCGCAGATAGTCATCGGCAATGCACACCCGCACGCACTCGTCGCTCGCGATCACGACGTCCGGATGGCTCAGCCGAGCGTGCCCGGCGAGGGCCACCCCGACGGCGCGCTGCACCCGGACCCTGCGTGTCTCAAGAGCGCTCGAAGCCACTCCGACGGCCCGCGCGGCCTCGCTGCCCGGTGGCACCCCGAGGCTGCTCCGGACGGCCTCGACGCTCCCCAGAGCGAACCAGTCCGCTGAGCCACTGCGGATCAGAGATCGCGCGCCCTGCGCTCCCGGGCTGCCGACGTCGCTGAGTGGCAAGCCGCGCACCAGGGCAGCGGGAACATGCTGGGTCTTCCCCTTCACCAGGTCCGCGGCGGCCGCGATCTCGTCGGCGACGGCGCGGGCGGTCACCTTCAGCGGGCGGCCGTCGACGTCGGTGTGATCGGCGCCGCGCAGGTCGTCCAGCACCGTCACCGCGCAGGCGCCGAGCGCGAAGTCCACCTGCCCGTCCCGCCAGGGACGTCCCGCAGTGTCGCTGATCACCACCCCAATCCGGGGCAAGGGGTGGGGGGCGAAGGCGCTGAGCAGACCGGCATACAGCATCCGGGCCGCCAGATCGGGGTCTGCCGGCAGCAGCAGGGACCCTCCGTGCGGTCCGACGTTGGAGCTATCCACCCCGGCGGCGGCCATGACCGGTCCGGAGAACGAGGCCACGATCCGAGTCATGTCCGTCGGTGTCCGCCGTTCGGCGACGACCCGCGCACTCTGGGACAGGACGAGCTCGTCCGTCGTGGGAGCGTCGTCGACGTTGCCGTGCTGTCCGGGGCTGGCGTGCACCCGTAGTCCTTGAGCCTTGGAGACGATCTTGCTCGAGACGACGAGGACGTCCCCGTCTCGCAGCTCGAGTCCGGCCGCTCGAAGGGCCTCGCGGATCAGCGTCGCCAGGTCGTGCTGCGGCAACACCTCGGGTATGCCCGTCAGCGGGACGACACGGACCTCGCCGGGGACGATCACGCCGTGATCTCGTGAGCCAGGGCGAGGGCGTCGCCGGCGATGGCGCCGGCCTGGTCGACGTTGCGCATGTGAAGGTCGCGTGAGCGAACATGCACACCCGGGTAGGTGCCAGCGGCGTCGGCCTCGTCGACGAGCCATCCGCCCAGGAAGTCCCGGTACAGACTGGCGACCCCTGCCGCGGTCACCGGCACACCAAGGGGCGCCAGACAGGCGTCGGCGTGGCCGCGCACCGGGGCCCCGTCGATGATCGGTGAGACCCCGACCACCGGAGCCCGGGTGCCCCGCAGCGCGTCACGGACGCCCGGGACCCCGGCGATGATGCCGATAGAGACCACGGGGTTGCTCGGCGGCAGCAGCACGACGTCGGCCTCGCGGATGGCTTGGAGGACGCCCGGTGCCGCCGTGGCGCGGCTGAGGCCGGCGACGACGAAGCGCAGTGCGGGAACGGCGGCCCGCATCTGCACCCACCACTGTTGGAAGTGCACCGCGCGCTCGGCTCCCGATCCTGCCCCGGCTGCGTCGTCAGCGACCACGACGTGGGTCTCGATGGGTTCGTCGGTGACGGGCAACAGGGTGATGCCGCGGGCCGGTAGGTCCCACCGGGTGGCGAGACGATGGGTCACCGTGCTCAACGAGTGCCCTTCGGCCAGCCACTGGCTGCGTGCCAGGTGCGTCCCCATGTCGCGGTCTCCCAAGCCGAACCAGGTGGGCTGCACGCCGAGCTCGCGCAGCTCTGCCTGGACCCGGAAGGACTCGTCTGCTCGCCCCCAACCCTGCTCCTCGTGCACTCCGCCACCCAGGGTGTAGAGCAGCGTGTCGAGATCGGGGGAGACCCGCAACCCGTAGAGCGTGATGTCGTCGCCGGTGTTGCCGATCACCGTGATCCGTGCTCCCGAGCCGGTCGCTGCATCCCAACCGAGTCCGGCGGAGTCGAGGTGATGACGGAGCCCCCGGATGAAGCGAGCGCCCCCTACGCC